>CAJQNQ010000221.1 GCA_905479725.1 uncultured Paracoccaceae bacterium
GTTCCACCCAAGCTGCACGGCGCGCATGGGGCGCGATGCGGCCAGTTCGGTGGTGGATGCCGATCTGCGGGTGCGCGGGGTGGCGGGGCTCAGGGTGTGCGATGCGTCGGCCTTTCCCAGCCTGATCGGCGGGAACACCAATGCCCCGGCGATCCTGATGGGGTGGCTGGGGGCCGAGCGGATCCTGCGGGCGCGGTGAGGCCCCCGGGGGGGACTTTGCGCCCCCGGTTTGATCCGTGTCATGGTTCGCCCCCCGGTGCGCGGGCAGTCTGGACCCTGATTACCACCCTGCGGAGCCGCCTCCATGACCGTTCTTGTCCGCGATACAGGCTTTGTGCCCGATGACTGGCCCCATGCCTACGTGCCCGTGATGGCCGTGTCACGGGCGCCCGATCCCGGCAGACTTCTTGGTGTGGATGTTTCGGACGCCGCGCTGGCGCCGCAGATCTGGGACCGGTTGTGCGCGGTGCTGGATCGGGCGGGGCTGATCCGGATCGGCCTGCGTGACTTCGGCGATGCCAAGGCCTGCGATCTGGCCAGAGGGCTGCGCTTGCACGGCTTTGCCGGACGCCTGCGGGCCCATGGCGCGGTGCTGGCGCGCAACTACACCCTGTATCGCCGCGCCGGGTTTGACGAGGTCGAACTGTCGCGAGATCAGGCCCAGCGCCAGGCGGCCGAGCATTGGCGGCTTCTGCCGGGCCGGGACGCCGGCGCCGGGACGTCGTTTCTTGCGCCGATCTGGCCCGGGCAGGGCCGATAGGCGCATCACCAGGCGCATTTCGGTGCACGAAACCGAACCCCTGGGCCATTCCCGGGGTTTCGGTTTGCCCGGTTCCGCACTACATGTCCGCAAAACAACGCAAGGCCCGTTCATGCCCGATACCGCCGCGACACCCAAGGTCAAGACCCTGCCCGACGCCCAGACTGTCACTTCGGTCACCCATTGGGACGATCAGTTGTTCTCGTTTCGCTGCACACGGCCGAAAAGCCTGCGGTTCCGCTCGGGCGAGTTCGTGATGATCGGGTTGATGGGGGAGAACGGCAAACCCTTGCTGCGGGCCTATTCCATTGCCTCGCCCTCCTGGGACGATGAGCTGGAATTCTATTCGATCAAGGTTCAGGACGGGCCGCTGACCTCGCGGTTGCAGCACATCCAGCCCGGCGAGCAGATCATCCTGCGGCCCAAGCCGGTGGGCACGCTGGTGCATGATGCACTGTTGCCGGGCAAGCGGCTGTGGTTTCTGGCCACGGGCACCGGGATTGCCCCCTTCGCCAGCCTGATGCGCGACCCCGAGACCTATGAGAAATACGACCAGGTCATCATGATGCACACCTGCCGCGCGCTGTCTGAGCTGGAATACGGCCGGCAGCTGATCGAGGCGCTGCGCGAGGATCCGCTGATCGGCGAGATGGTCGAGGGAAAGCTGCTGTATTATCCCACCACCACGCGCGAGACATCGGCGCGGATGGGGCGGATCACCGACAATCTGACCTCGGGCAAGGTGTTCGACGATCTGGGGATCCCCGGTCCGATGTCGCCGGATAATGACCGCGCCATGGTCTGCGGGTCGCTGGCCTTCAATCTGGATCTGAAGGACGTGCTTGAAGGCTGGAACCTGCGCGAAGGGGCCAATTCGGACCCGGCGGACTACGTGGTGGAAAAAGCCTTCGTCGGAGAGTGAGCGGCGCAGAGTGAGCGGCGCGGAAACCGGCGCATGAGATCGATCGCGTCACGATCGCCAATCGAATCTTGCCGTCCGGCGACACGCAGACCTGGCGCATCAGCGAGGGATGCTTGTTCCGTCGCGTGAAAAGCGAGCCCAAAGGCCTGCATGTCCCGGGCGTCCGGTGCCGTGTCAAGCAAGGCCCTTGCAGGCGCGGTGATGCGCCGCTGCTTTTCATGGATGTCCAGTTTTGAATGACTGACAGGGTGTCATGCGCCCTGATTTGCCTGGCACAGAATCCGGGTAGCCGTGTCTCCATGCACCGGCTCGCCGAAACCCCGTTTGCCTGACATCCATCCCGAATCGCCGGCGCGGAGACACGCCCGGAAGGATCGGAACGGGCTTGCCCCTTCCAGCGAGGCGGTGATGGAGCAAGGCAAAGCCCATTCGATCAACGGGATTTCTCGGCCCGTCATGTGTGCGGCCGCCTCCCGGTGGAAGCAGTCACGCCCCTAGGGCAGGATCCGCGAGGGATCCGGCGTCGGCGGCTGACCCGCGAATTGCTCCGCATCCACCGGCACATCGATCAGGTCCGATTTTTGCCCGGTAAAGGCATGGCGGAAGATGTGCAGCGCGCGCGTGTCGTCCAGAATGCCGGCGTGCACGATCATGTAGCCCTCTGCCTCGACCGGCAGCGGGGATCCGCAGCGGTTGCAGAAGTTCCGCCTGTAGGCGGGCGGCTGGTGCAGCAGCGGCGCTTCGTAGCGGGTGATCGCATCGACATCCCCGAGCCACCGAAAGCCGTCCATTTGCACCGCGATTTCAGGTGTATAGAGCGCGCCTGTGGCCCTGCGGCAGCGCTGGGCATGGCAGGCCTGAACCGGGCTGACCCAACCATCCACCGTGAATCGCACAGCGCCGCACAGGCAGTGACCTGACAGCTTCATCTTCGCCCCCTTGGTTGCGGCTGGGAAAGCGTCGCATGCAAGGGCACGGTTCGCAACCGATCCCGCGACACGGCAAAAGGCCCCCGGGGAGCCGAGGGCCTTTGGCAATGCGTAGCAGGGTTTGCAAGGAGCGCGCGCTCCTGCCGGGTTTACAGGCGAAGCAGGCTGCGCACGCGCGTCAGTGCCGACTCAAGCAGCTCGGGGTTGTCCTGTGCGCCGGTCAGGGCGGCACGCGCGGCGCGCTTGCCAAGTGCGCTCAGATCCGAAGCATCGATGGCGGCCATCGCGCGGTCGAAATCATATCCGGATGCGCTGAACAACTCGGACATGGATCCGGTCTCGTCCGCTGCGTTTGACGCCATGTCGCCCGCCATTTCGCTGGCGCCATCGGCAGCGTCACCGGCCATGTCCATCGCACCTGCGGCGGTGTCGGTCATCGCATCCATTGCGCCGGCGGCGGCATCGCTGGCAGCATCGCTCACCGCATCTGTTGCGGCGCCGACGGCATCGGCGACCGAGGCCGACCCATCGACTACACCCTGAACCGCATCGGTCACGGCATTGCCGGCGGCACCCGCAACGTCGTCCACAGCGTCAGAGACCGCGTCGGCGGCTTGCTCCATCAAAGAGCCCGCAGAGGCGTCATCGGCGGCTTCTTCGGCGGGTGCGTCATCGGCCGGTGTTGCAATGGAGGGCGCTTGCGCCTCGACCGGGGCCTGCACCGGCTGGCTCTGGTTTTGCGACAACCAGATGCCCAGACCGGCGGCCAGGACGATGGCGGCGATAATCAGTGTCTTTTTCATGGGTTCGGTTCCCTTTTTCAGCCGGAGTTAAGGGGCACTAGCCATTCTTTTGGCGCAAACGCAATGACCGGGCCAGTATTTGCGTGGTTATTTGCCCGTTTCCGAGCCGGCGGAGGGCCTGGAGCCGCCGCGCCCCCTTGCCACCTGTCGCACCCGCAGCTATTTTGCGCCGCGTCGATAATATAAAAGGAATCCGACCATAGCCCGCAGACCTCATAACGCCCCGCCCAGCCGCGATACCGGACCCCGTGCCAACGAGCGTATCCGCGCGCCTGAAATCCGCCTGATCGGGGCCGAAGGCGAAAATATCGGAGTGGTGACACCTCAACGGGGGTTGCAGCTTGCTCAGGACGCCGGGCTGGACCTGGTGGAAATCTCGCCGAACGCGACTCCGCCGGTCTGCAAGATCATGGATTTCGGCAAGTTCAAATACGAACAGCAAAAGCGCGAGGCCGAGGCCCGCAAGAAGCAAAAGACGATCGAGATCAAGGAGATCAAGTTTCGTCCCGGCACCGATACCCATGACTACGATGTCAAGATGCGCAGCGTGTTCAAGTTCCTGGAAGAAGGCGACAAGGTGAAGATCACCCTGCGTTTCCGGGGCCGCGAGATGGCGCACCAGCAACTGGGTGCCGAATTGCTGCGCCGCGTTGCCGATGACGTGTCCGAAATCGGCAAGGTGGAAAACATGCCGAAGATGGAAGGCCGCCAGATGATCATGATGATCGGGCCGAGATAGCCCCGCTCTGGCGACCGCAACCGGGGCTATGCTCCCCGCCACCTGCACCTGACGAACGCCGCCTGGATACGGGCGGCGTTTCGCGTGCCGGCGGCGATTCGCATGTCGGCGGTGCGCCTGTTTTCCGACCGATTCGAAGCAAGGTCTGCATCCGCGCGAACCCGCGCGCTCGCACTGTGATCCGTGGCGATTCGCGTGGCGCGCGGTCGCTGTGACCTGAACGTGAAGCCCCGCGTGGTGCCGCACGGGATTCCCACGGCGCGCGATTCACGCTAGGACGGGGCAGGCGACGGCGTTGGGCAGGAAAGGGCAGGGCATGATCCGGTGGATGCAGACGCACTTGGCGGCGGTTCTGGCGATAGCGCTGGCTCTGTCCGGAACCTGGGACGGGACCGGGGCCGTCGCGCAGAGCCCGGGTGCGGCCGATCTGGGTGCGCTGGCCCGGGTTGCCGGACCGATGTCGGTGCAGGCGGGCTGGCGCAGTCTGTCGCTGGATCTGCCGCTGACCCAGCCGGTGCCGTGGCGCACCCGGCTGATGGCCGATCCGCCCCGCGCGGTGGTCGATTTTCGGAGTGTCGACTGGGCCGGCTTCGATGTCGGCACGGTGACGCTGGCCGGAAACGCCCGGGCACTGCGGACCGGGATCGCGGGCGGGGGGTGGTCGCGGCTGGTGATCGAACTGTCGCGCCCGATGGGCTTTGCCGAGGCCGCGATGGTGACCGATCCTGAAACCGGCGCCGCCCGCCTGACGCTGAGCTTGCGGAACCTGGATGATGCGGCTTTTGCCCGCCAGGCCGAGGCGCTGGCCGGGGCCGATCCCGAGCCGGACCCCGACGCCCTTGCCGGCGCTGCGGCACCCGCCCCGCTGGGCGCACGGCCGACCATCGTCGTTCTGGATCCGGGACACGGCGGCGTGGATCCGGGGGCAAGCTACCGGGGCCTGACCGAGGCGCAGATCATGCTGACCTTCGCCCGCGAACTGACCGCCGCGCTGCGGCGCACCGGGCGCTATGACGTCGTGATGACGCGCGATTCCGACCGCTTCGTTTCGCTGGAATCGCGCATCACGGTGGCGCATTCGGCCAATGCCGATCTGTTCTTGTCGCTTCATGCCGATGCGCTGGACGGGCGGCAAGCGCGCGGCGCCACGCTCTATACCCTGGCGGACGAGGCCACCGACGCGGCCTCGGCGGCGCTGGCCGAGCGCCATGACCGTGACGACCTTCTGGGCGGCGGCGTCGATCTGACCGGCGCGGATGACGCGGTCGCCTCGGTTCTGATGTCGCTGGCGCGGGCGCGCTCCACCCCGGCAACCGAACGCCTGGCGCGGTCATTGGTGACCGCGATCCAGGCGCGGGATCTGCGGATGCACCGCGATCCCTGGCAGCAGGCGGCGTTTTCGGTGCTCAAGTCGCCATCGGTGCCGTCGGTGCTGCTGGAAGTCGGTTTCCTGTCCAACGAGCCGGACCGCAACCGCCTGCGCGACCGCCGCTGGCGCGCGACGATGATCCAGGCGGTGGTCAACGGGCTGGATGGCTGGGTAGCCGGCGAAGCCGCGCTGATCGACCGCCGATAGTCGCGAAGGCCCGTCACAGCAACACTTCGGCCCCGCAACACTTCGGGCCCGCTTCACGCCAGCCCCGTGTCAGGTCTGCCCCGCTTCACCTCTGCGCGATTTCCCGCCCCTGGCGCGCGCTTGCTTTTGACCCTGCGCCTGCAAGCCCGTATAGACGGGGCTATTCTCTCTTCGGAGCCTGTCGTGACCCGTGCGATCCTGTCCTTCTTCGGTGGCCTGTTCAGCTTTCTTGTGCTGGGCATGGTCTTTGGTGCCCTGACCCTGGGCGGCGTGATCTACGCCTTCACCTACGATCTGCCCTCGACCGAGCAATTGGCCAATTACAGCCCGCCGACAATCAGCCGGATCTATTCCGGCGAGGGGGAATTGATCGACGAATTCGCCCGCGAACGGCGCCTGTTCGCCCCGATCGAGGACATTCCGCCGCTGTTGCAGGCGGCGTTCATCTCGGCCGAGGACCGGACGTTTTACGAGCATAGCGGCTTCAGCCCGCTGGCGATCCTTGCCGCTGTCCGCGATTCGGTTATCACGCGCGGGCGGTTGCGCGGCGCGTCGACGATCACCCAGCAGGTGATGAAGAACTTCCTGCTGGACGGCTCGCGCACGATCGAACGCAAGATCCGCGAGATCATTCTGGCCTGGCGGGTCGAACAGGTGCTCAGCAAGGACCAGATCCTGGAGCTGTATCTGAACGAGATTTTCCTGGGCCAGAACTCGTTTGGCGTGGCCGCCGCCGCGCAGACCTATTTCAACAAGACCTTGGAAGAACTGTCCTACGAGGAAATGGCCTTTCTTGCGGCCCTGCCGCAGGCGCCGTCGCAATACAATCCGGTGCGCGCGCGTGAAAGGGTGACCACGCGGCGCAACTGGATCCTGGGCCAGATGGCCGACAACGGCTACATCACCGAAGCCGAAGCCGTGGCCGCCAGCGCCCGCCCGCTGAACACCGTGCAGGGCGGCGAGATCGAGGCCTTCAGCCTGTCCTTGCCGCCGCGCGACTATTTCACCGATGAAATCCGCCGCCAGCTGTCCTCGCAATTCGGGACCGAGGAATTCTTCACCGGCGGGCTGTCGATCCGCGCGACGATCCATCCGCAATTGCAGGTGCGCGCCGCCCAGGCGCTGCAACGCGCGCTGGAAACCTATGACCGCAGCCGGGGCGAATGGCGCGGCACCGGCATCCGTCTGGACGAGACGCAACTGGTCGACGAAACAACCTGGCGCGACGCGCTGCGCGATGCCGATGTGCCGCGCGACGTGACGCTGGACAACCCGTGGTATCCCGCCGTCGTGCTGGAAGTGTCCGCGAGCCGCGCGCGGGTCGGAATCGAAGGGATCGCCGAGATCGGCACCATCGACCGGTCCGACATCGACTGGCTGTCCGGCTCGCTGGCGGATACCCTGCAGGTGGGCGATGTCGTGCATGTGCGCGCCGTGACCTCGGACACCGATGGCAACTTTCAGCGCTGGTCGCTGCGCCAGATCCCCGAAGTGCAGGGCGCATTCATGGCGATGGACGTCAATACCGGCCGCGTGATCGCCATCCAGGGCGGGTTCAGTTATCAGGATTCGGTGTTCAACCGCGCGACGCAGGCCCGCCGTCAGCCCGGTTCGGCATTCAAGCCCTTCGTTTACGCCGCCGCGCTGGATTCCGGGTTCACCCCCGCCACCATCGTCATCGACGCGCCGATCGAGATCGACACCGGCGAAGGCATCTGGCGGCCCGGCAATGCCGGGGGCCGGTATGTTGGCCCGGCGCCGATGCGCATTGGCATCGAACAGTCGCGCAACCTGATGACCATCCGACTGGCGCAGGAAGTCGGCATGGACGTGGTCGCCGGATATGCGGAGCGGTTCGGCGTGTATGACCGGCTGGATCCGTTTCTGGCCAATTCGCTGGGGGCGCAGGAAACCACGTTGTTTCGCATGGTTGCGGCCTATGCGATGTTTGCCAATGGTGGCGAACGCGTCGAACCGACATTGGTCGACCGGGTGCAGGACCGTTGGGGCCGCACCGTCTATCGCCACGATCAGCGTCAATGCATCGAATGCGGCGAGCCGGACCTGCCGGCCGGGCAGGCGCCGTGGATCGCCAGCCAGCGGCAGCGCGTGATGGATCCGGTGACGGCGTATCAGCTGACCACCATGCTGCAAGGCGTGGTGCAGCGCGGCACCGCGCGCCGCGTGCGCCTGCCGGTTCCGGTGGCGGGCAAGACGGGCACCACCAATGACAGCCGCGACGTGTGGTTTGTCGGCTATACCTCGACCATCGTCGCCGGGTGCTATATCGGCTTCGACACGCCGCGCTCGCTGGGCCGCGGGGCTTCGGGGGGGGGCACCTGCGCGCCGGTGTTTTCCGAATTCATGCAATCGGCCATCGAAGAATATGGCGGGGGCGAATTTGCCGTGCCACCGGGCGGGCGCTTCATGCGGATCAGCCGCACCACCGGCGAGCGCCTGCCGGACGACGCGACCGGCGAAGATGTGGTGGCCGAGTATTTTCGGGACGGCGAAGAGCCGGTGTTCGGCATCGACGCGCTGATCGATGGCGGGTTTGCGATGGGCGCCTCGCTTCCGGTATTCGCGCCGGATGCCGCCGAAGTGACCGATTTGTTCACCTCGGACGGCACACAGATCGACATTCCCGCCCCGGCCCCGGCCGGCGACCCCAACCTGTTGCAACAAGGGTCCAGCTTCGGCACGCTCAGCGCGGGCGGTTTGTATTGATGTGCGATCGGTAGCCGTGACGCTCGGCTGGTGCTAGCGTTCCCTCCGAAAACAGGAAAGGACGGACCATGACCCTGCGTGACGCCTATGACAATGCCCTTGGCACCGCCGATGACACGGCGCGCGACGCCTATGACAGCGCGGTCGAACTGTTCCTGGGCGGCAATTACGGCGCGGTCGAAGGTTTCGAGGCCGCCATCCAGGCCGATCCCCGTTTCGCGCTGGGCCATGCCGGGCTGGCGCGCGCGCTGATGATGGAAGGGCGCATGCCCGAGGCCAGGGCGGCGATCGAGACCGCGCAGGGGCTGGCGCCCCGGACCACGTCGCGCGAACAGGGCCATATCGCCGCGATGGCCGCCCTTCTGGCCGGGCAGGCCGACCGGGCGCGCGGGCTGACCAAGGCGCATATGCGCGATCATCCGCGCGACCCCATGGTGGCCCAGTTGTGCAGCAACGTGTTCGGTCTGATCGGGTTTTCGGGCGAAGTGGGGCGCGAGTCGGAATTGCTGGCCTTTTCCGCGTCGTTGCTGCCGCATTACCCGGAAAGCTGGTGGATGAAGTCCATGTATGCGATGGCACTGTGCGAGACCGGGCAGGCCGAAGCGTCGCTCAGGGAAATGGATCAGGCGCTGGCGCTCAACCCCCGCAACGCGCAGGGGGCGCATTTCAAGGCGCACGCGCTTTATGAACTGGGCGACGCCGCGTTATCGCGCGCCTTTCTGGCCGGTTGGATGGCGGGTTACGACCCCCGGTCCCTGCTGCACGGGCATATCAGTTGGCACCAGGCGCTGCTGGCCCTTCAGGACCGCGATGCCGAGGTCTTGTGGGCCATCATCGACGCCGCAGTGGCGCCCGACAGCGGCACGCGTTCGCTGCCGATCAACACCCTGACCGACACCGCTTCGATCCTGTTTCGGGCCGAAATGGCGGGGTTGGCGGTGGACCCGTCGCGCTGGCAGCAGATCAGCGCCTATGCCCATCAGTATTTCCCGCAGACCGGACAGAGCTTTGCCGATCTGCACGCCGCCCTGGGGCACGCCATGGCCGGCGACGGCGACGCGCTGGGCCGGATCATCGGCACCGCGCGCGGCTTTGCCGGGGATCTGGTGCGCCCGCTGGCGGCGGCCTGGGGGCATATCGCGCGCTCGGAATGGCGCGCCGCGCTGGATGACATGACAAGGATCATGGCCACGCATGAACGTCTGGGCGGCAGCCGTGCGCAGCGCGATCTGATCGACCTGGCCTATGTGCATGTGCTGCTCAAGCTGGGCCTGGCGCAAGAGGCGCGGCGCGCGCTGATGCTGCGCCGCCCGGTGCTGGCCGCCGCGCCACCGCTGGCCGGCTACGCCTGAGCCAAACTTCGCTGCGTCACGCTTGCACAGCGCGGCGCGCTGTCCACAATGGCGCAAAACCCGAGGGCCCGATGATCACGCTTCACCACGCGCCGCAATCGCGCAGCTTTCGCATCCTGTGGTTTCTGCACGAGGCCGGGCTGGAGCACGAACTGCGCTATCACAGTTTTTCCGGCAAGGCGCTGCGCGATCCGGCGTTTCTGGCGATCTCGCCCGCCGGGCGGGTGCCGGTGGTCGAGGTGGACGGCGTCACGCTGTTCGAATCCGCCGCGATCCTGGAATACCTGGTGGAAGCCCGCGCGCCCGGCCTGGGCCGCGCCCCGGGGCACGAAGAGCGCGGCAAGTTCCTGGAATGGCTGCATTATGGCGAAACCATCGCCCAGCATCTGGCGCAACTGACCTTTCACCATATCGTCCTGCGCCCGGCCGACCGCAGCCCCGTGGTGCAGCGGCTGGAGGCCCTGCGCCTGCGCCGCACGTTGGAGGGGATCGAAACGGCACTGGCGGCGCAGGATTGCCTGCTGGCGGACGGGTTCAGCGCGGCGGACATCATGGCCGGGTCCTCGGCCGAACTGGCGCGGCGCTTCGTGCCGCTGGATGGTCTGGACCGCGTGTCGGCCTGGCTGAAGCGCCTGACGGCGCGCCCCGGATACCGCGCCGCGCTATCCGCCGACGGCCAGGCGGAGCTGTATCTGCAAGACTTCTATGGATTGCCCCATGCCTGAAGCGGTCGAAATCTTCGAGGTCGGTCCGCGCGACGGGCTGCAAAACGAAAAGGCGCTGATCCCGACGGATCGCAAGATCGCGCTGGTCGATCTGCTGTCAACGGCCGGGTTCAGGCGGATCGAGGTGGCCAGCTTCGTCAGCCCCAAATGGGTGCCGCAAATGGCCGACAGCGCGCAGGTTCTGGCCGGGATCGCCCGCGCGCCGGGCGTGTCCTATGCCGCGCTGACGCCGAACATGCGGGGCTACGCGGGGGCGAAGGCGGCGCGCGCCGATGAAATCGCGGTGTTCGCCTCGGCCTCGGAAGGGTTTTCCAGGGCCAATCTGAATTGCTCCATCGCCGAGTCGATCGAACGCTTCGAGCCGATCATCGACGCGGCAAAAACCGATGGCATCGCGGTGCGCGGCTATATCAGTTGCGTGACCGACTGCCCGTTTGACGGGCCGACCCCGCCCAAAGCCGTCGCCCGCCTGGCGGAGCGTCTGGCCGCGCTGGGCTGCTACGAGATCAGCCTGGGCGACACCATCGGCAAGGCCACGCCCGAAAGCCTGACCGCGATGTTGAACGCCGTGCTGGCGGTGGTGCCGGCGGCGCGATTGGCCGGCCACTA
>CAJQNQ010000222.1 GCA_905479725.1 uncultured Paracoccaceae bacterium
CATGCCGCCGTCAACCGGGTCAACCCGGGCTACATCCGCACCGAATCGGACGAGGTGCACTACAACCTGCACATCATGATGCGCTTCGATCTGGAACGCGCGCTGATCGCGGGCGATCTGCTACCCGCCGATCTGGAAGCCGCATGGAATGACCGCTTTCTGGCCGATTTCGGCACGGCGGTGGATAAGCCATCGAACGGGATGTTGCAGGATGTGCACTGGTCGGTCGGCCTGTTCGGCTATTTCCCGACCTATACGCTGGGCAATGTCTATGCCGGCTGTCTGATGAAAAGCCTGCGGCAGGACCTGCCGGATCTGGACACGCAACTGGCGCAGGGCGACCTGTCTGCGGCAACCGGCTGGCTGCGCGACAAGGTGCAGCGCCATGGCGGGCTGATGGAGCCGCGCGAAACGGTGGCCCAGGCCTGCGGGTTCGAGCCCGACGAGGAGCCGCTGCTGGGCTATCTGGAAACCAAGTTCGGTGCGATCTACGACCTGTAAGCCGGGGTAGGGCGGGGTTTTACCCCGCCATCCTTGCGGCTCGATCGGAAAGCGTTCCGATCGAGCCCGCCGTTCACGGCGCCCAATGGACCCGGGCCTGGCCGATGATCGCGGCGATGGGCGCCTGCATATCCGGCAGTTTCAGGGCCCGGTTGAAAACGGCCTGTTTCTCGTCGCCGATGATCAGGACGTGCAGCGCATAGGCGGCTTTCAGGGCAGGGGCGGTCAGCGTCACCCGGGGCTCGTCCGCGCCGGGCGCGGTGATCGCCATGACGGCGGGGGCGTCGTCGGCCAGCGCCCGCTTCAGTTGCGGCGAGCCGGGAAACAGCGACGCGGTGTGCATGTCCGCGCCCATGCCCACCAGTGCCACATCGACGGGCAGCAGCGGGGCAAGGTCGGCATTGATCCGCTCCACCGCGTCCTCTGGTGTCATCGCGTCCCGGTAAAGCGGCAGCAGATGGGCCTTCGCCGCCAGATCCTGCAGCATATGTGCGCGGATCTGTCCGGCGTTCGAGCGCGGATGATCGATCGGCACCCAGCGTTCGTCCCCGGGGATCACGTCGACCCGGTCCCAGTCCAGATCCGACGCCGCCAGCAGATCGAACACCGGCCCGGGCGAAGTGCCACCGGGCACCGCGAACAGCACCCGGTCCTTGCGCCCCAACGCGTCGCGCAGGTCGCGCGACAACTCGCGCGCCAGCGACAGCGTCAGCATGTCGGGATCGGCATAGTCTATAAAGTCCATCAGCGGATCTCTCGCCATTTCCGGCCATCACGATGCATCAGCATAAGCGCATCTTCCGGCCCCGACGAGAAGGGATCGTATTCGCTGGGTTTATCGGCGGCTTTTCGCCATCCGTCGATGATCGGATCGGTCCAGGCCCAGGCCGCTTCCACCTCGTCCCCGCGCATGAACAGCGTCTGGTTGCCCCGGATCACGTCCATGATCAGGCGCTCATAGGCGTCCGGAATATGCATGTCCTCGCCCAAGGCATCGGCAAAGGACATGTCCAGCGCCACGTCCTTCAACCGCATCCCGCCCGGGCCGGGTTCCTTGATCATCACGCGCAGCGTCATGCCCTCGTCGGGCTGCAAGCGGATCACCAGAACATTGGCCCGCCAGGGCGCGCCTTCCCCGAAGATCGAATGTGGCGGGTCGCGGAAGGTGATCGCGATCTCGGACGAGCGCGAGCGCAGCCGCTTGCCGGTGCGCAGGTAGAAGGGCGTGCCCTTCCAACGCCAGTTGGAGATCCCGACCTTCAGCGCGACATAACTTTCGGTGAGGGAATCGGGGGTTTCCACTTCGGTCAGATACGAGGCCGAATTCGGCCCGGCGGTGTATTGCCCGCGCACCGCTTCGCCCGCCGAAACCGGGTCCAGCGCGTTGATGACCTTCAGCTTTTCGTCGCGCACGGCGTCCGGCTCGAAGCAATGGGGCGGTTCCATCGCGATCAGGCACAAAAGCTGCATCAGGTGGTTTTGCACCATGTCCCGCATCGCGCCCGACTTGTCGTAATAGGGACCACGCCCGCCGACACCGACGCTTTCCGCGACGGTGATCTGCACATGGTCGACAAACCGGGAATTCCACAGGGGTTCGAACAGGATGTTGGCGAAGCGCACCGCCATCAGGTTCTGCACGGTTTCCTTGCCCAGGTAATGGTCAATCCGGTAGATCTGCGTTTCGTCGAAATGGGCGGCCAGCGTCTGGTTCAGCGCACGCGCGGTTTCCAGATCATGGCCGAAGGGTTTTTCGACCACGATCCGCGTTTCCGGCGTGACCAGGTTGAAGGCACCCAGTTGCGCGGCAATCGGACCGAACAGCGACGGGCCGACCGAGAAATAGAAGGCGCGCACCACATCCTCGCGCAGCGCGCCGCGCAGGTCCGCCCATCCGTCGTCGGACGCGGCATCGACCTTGACATAGGACAGGGCGTCCACAAATCTCGACTGGCTGTCCGCGTCCGGCGCGTCCTCGCCCAGGAACTCGTCCAGCGCCTTGCGGATCATCTGGCGAAAGCCGTCCGTATCCAGCGCCGCGCGGGCCGCGCCGATGATGCGTGAGCCTTCGGGCATCTGGCCATCGGCAAACCGGCGGCACAGCGCCGGCAGGATCTTGCGCCGGGCCAGGTCGCCGGTGCCGCCAAAGATGACCAGATCGAAGGGATCGACGGGAATGACGCGGGCTACCATCGTTGAGTCCATTCATGTTAGCGGTAACTGTCGAGCGGGATAGTGGCGATCGGGCAAAAAGTCCAGCCCTTCCGTGCCACCCTGCCGGGGCCGCCGCCACGCCGGTTCAGGCGTCGAGCTCGGTATCCCAATACAGGAAATCGACCCAACTTTCATGCAAATGATTGGGTGGAAACCGGCGGCCGATATTGATCAGCTGCTGCGGATCCGGCCGCATCGGCCTGCGGTTCAGCGACAGGCCCGAGCGATGCAGGCTTTTGGCCCCCTTGCGCAGATTGCACGGTGCGCAGGCGGCGACGACATTTTCCCAGCTTGTCACGCCCCCCATGGCGCGCGGGACGACATGATCGAAGGTCAGATCGGTTCGGGCGCCGCAATACTGGCAGCAGAATTCGTCGCGCAGGAACAGATTGAACCGCGTAAAGGCCACGCGTTTTCGGGGTTTGACATAATCCTTGAGAACCACGACCGACGGGATCTGCATCTCGATCCGCTGGGAATGCACGCTTTGGTCATACGCGGCGACAATATCCACACGGTCCAGCCATACCGCCTTGATCGCGTCCTGCCAGGGCCAGAGCGACAGCGGATAATAGGACAGCGGCCGATAGTCGGCGTTCAGCACCAGCGCCGGAAACTGGCGGAGAGTCGCGGGTTCGCGCACGAAGTCCTGCCTGAAGTCGCCGTCCATCTTTCCGTCACCTCTTGCGCGCGGCCAGCAGTGGTCCACGGACGACTATATCCAGTGTCGAGCTTGTGACAAGTCTGCAATATGTGGACTAAACTCAAAGAGTTTGGCCAGCCAGACCTATCCCTGCGCGGGAATCAGGCAGGTCCGACGCACGCCTGGGGCCCCTAGCCCGGCAGCTTGTCCTTCAGAAACCCCAGCGCCAGGGACAGCCCTTCGTTGTCAATGGAATGGCCGAGCCCCTTGCAGATATGGGTGTAGGCCTCGAACCCCGCCTTGACCAGCGCGTCGGCGGCTTCGGGCAGGGATTGAACCGGCACCATCGGATCGGCATCGCCGTGGATAAGCAGCACCGGCATTTTCGACCGCGCCTCGTCAGCCAGGGTTTCGGGGGACAGCAAGCGGCCCGAGAACCCGACCAACGCGGCGATCGGCGCGGGGCGGCGCGGGGCGATGTGCAGGCTCATCATCGTGCCCTGCGAGAAGCCGACCAGCGCCAGCGCCTCGGGCCCCAGCCCCTCGGCGGCCAGGACGGAGTCGATGAACGCGTTCAGATCAACACTGGCCTGCGCCTGGCCGGCGCGCGCGGCTTCCTCGGATGCGCCATCCAGCCAGGGGATCGCAAACCATTGAAATCCGTAGGGATTGCCCTGGCAGTTCTCCGGTGCGTCGGGGCTGTAGAAGGCGGTATCGGGCAGGTGCGGTGCCAGCGGGTCGGCCAGCCCCAGCAGATCGGCCCCGTTGGCGCCATAGCCATGCACGAAGATGACCACCGATTTCGCCGCACCAAGTGGCGCCCCCTTGCGGGCGGATTTCAACTCTCGGGGTGTCATGAAGGTCCTTTCAGGCGATGCCGTCGCGGCTTTTGGCGTGATGGTAGTAATGCCACAGAAGCCCGGCGGCAACCGTGCGCCAGGGCGACCAGTCCGCCGCCATCTTGCGCAGCGGCGATTCCCGCGGGCGATCGGGCAGGTCGAACAGCAGACGCGCGCTTTCCTGCAACGCCAGATCGGCGGGTGCAAAGACATCGGCCCGCCCCAGGCTGAACATGGCGTAGATCTCGGCGGTCCAGCGGCCAATGCCGGGCACGGCGGTCAACGTGGCGATCAGTTCATCCTCGGGCGCCGTCGCCAGCGCATCGAAATCGATACCCGCCTGGGACAGGGCCTTGATATAGCGCAGTTTCTGGCGCGACAGGCCGCAGGCGCGCAGGGCTTCATCCGGGGCCCCGGCGATTGCCGCCGGGTGGGTGAAGCCGGCGGCGGCCAGCCGGCCCTTGATCGCACGGGCCGAGGCCACCGACACCTGCTGGCTGACAATCGCGCCGACCAGATCGTCGAACCCGCCGCCGCGCCGTCGCAGGGGCGGCGGACCGCAGGTTTGCAGGACATGGGCAAAGCGCGGCTCGACCCGGGCCAGCCAGTCGGCGCCTTCGGCCATACAGGCCTCGGTTGTCAGGATGCGTCCGACGCTCATGGGGGCATTGTGCATCTATGCGGCTCCGCTGCAAGACCGGGCGCAGTCGCCACTCACCTGCAAGTCTGTTGCCGGAAATCTGCACAACCGTGCCGAAAGTCGCCCTGAAGCCCGAATAGGCGGAATGGGACTGGGCATTTGCACACAAGCTTGTCATTTAGGGATATCGAGACAAGAGTTGGAAGTGAAAAATGGACCGTTGGGCCACCCTGAAATCCTGCGCCAAGCGCGCCGCCGGCCGTTCTATCGTGGAGCTTTTCGCCGACACATCGCGCGCCGAGAGTTATCGTGCGACGCTGGATGACCCAATCCTGGGGCAGGTTCTGTTCGACTATTCAAAGACCAGTATCGATGCTGAAGCCCGGCAGGTCTTGCTGGCCCTGGCCGCCGAGTCCGGTGTCGAATCCCGCCGCGAGGCGATGTTCGCTGGCGAAAAGATCAACCAGACGGAAGACCGCGCCGTGCTGCACACCGCCCTGCGCAACCTTGATGGACAGGTGTTCGTGGATGGCGAGGATGTCATGCCCGATGTCATCAACACCCTGGAACGCATGGAGAAATTCTCGGACAACCTGCGCGATGGGCGCATTCGGGGGGTTGGTGGACGGATCACCGATGTCGTGAATATCGGCATCGGCGGATCGGATCTGGGGCCGGCGATGGCGGTGCTGGCGCTGTCGCCCTATCACGACGGCCCGCAGTGCCATTTCGTGTCCAACGTGGACGGCGCGCATATCCATGACGTGCTCGACGGGCTGAACCCTGCCACGACGCTGGTGATCGTGGCGTCGAAAACCTTCACCACCATCGAGACGATGACCAATGCCGAAACCGCCAGGCGCTGGATGGCGCGGGCGGTGGATGATCCGTCGCGGCAATTCGTGGCGCTGTCGACCGCGCTGGACAAGACCAGCGCCTTTGGCATCGATCCGGCGCGCGTGTTCGGCTTCGCGGATTGGGTCGGCGGGCGGTATTCGATGTGGGGGCCGATCGGGCTGAGCCTGATGATCGCCATCGGCACCGAGAATTTCCGCGCCGTTCTGGGCGGCGCGGCGGCGATGGACCGTCATTTCCGTGCCGCTCCGCTGGCCGAAAACCTGCCGGTGATGCTGGCGCTGGTGGGCATCTGGCATCGTCAGGGCCTGGGCCATGCCACGCGCGCCGTGCTGCCCTATGACCAGCGGCTGTCGCGGTTGCCCGCCTATTTGCAGCAGTTGGAGATGGAATCGAATGGCAAGCGCGTGGCGATGGACGGCAGCGACCTGAGCGTGCCGTCGGGGCCGGTGGTGTTCGGCGAACCCGGCACCAACGGGCAGCATGCCTTCTACCAGTTGATCCATCAAGGCACCGATATCGTACCGTGCGAATTCCTGCTGGCCGCGCAGGGACAGGAACCGGCGCTGGCGCATCAGCACCGGCTGCTGGCCGCCAATTGCCTGGCCCAGGCCGAGGCGCTGATGGTCGGCAGGTCTCTGGACGCGGCGCGCGCGCTGATGGCGGACAAGGGTCTGAGCGGCGAAGAACTGGAGCGCCAGGCGCGCCACCGCGTGTTTCCGGGCAACCGGCCCTCCACCATGTTGTTGTATCCGCGACTGACCCCGGCGATGCTGGGCGCGATCGTGGCGCTTTACGAACACCGGGTGTTTGTCGAGGGTGTCATTCTTGGGATCAATTCCTTTGACCAATGGGGGGTCGAACTGGGCAAGGAACTGGCGATGCAATTGCTGCCCATGGTCGAAGGATCGGCCGAGGCTGCCGGGCGTGACGGATCCACGCTGTCGCTGATCGATGCGTTCAAGGCGATGGGCCGGTAACAACCCAACAGGTTTCCGGTCGCTGCCGCGACCGGACCGGGCAGGGGGGCTTTGCCCCCCTCTTTGCTGCGCAAATTCACCCCCCAGGATATTTCTGGCACAAAGATGGCGGGTCAGGTCAGGAAGGACCCGGCCATCATGCTGTTGGCAATCGGAGCTCCGAGGCGCGAGAGTATGGTCGGCGCCAGCTGCAGTTGATCCAGCAACAGGGTATTGTCGGGGCCTGTGGCATCGCCGAAGTAATAGAGCGCGAAATCTTGTTGGTCGGCGCCGGTGCCGCCGTGATGACCGCGCAGGGACTGGCCGTGATCGGCGGTGACGATCACTTCATACCCCATCTCGCG
>CAJQNQ010000223.1 GCA_905479725.1 uncultured Paracoccaceae bacterium
GACCTTGCGCGCGCGATGTGGTTTCGTGCCGCCACGCGGATTGCGGGCAAGCAAGGGGGCGGCGTGCGACAGGTCTGGACGGCAGAGACGATCTTCGATGGCACGCGCCTGGTGCGGAACCGCGCGCTGCTGGTGTCCGAGGGGCGCGTGGTCGGGCTGATCCCGGTGATGCAGCTTGCGCCGGATGCCGCGCGGGTCGACCTGGGTGCGGGGATCCTGTGCCCCGGTTTCATCGACCTGCAAGTCAATGGCGGCGGCGGGGCCTTGCTGGGGCAGGGCGATCCGGACACCGGGCTGGAGACAATTTGCGCGGCCCATGCACGGATGGGGAGCACTGGTGTGTTGCCCACGCTGATCACCGGCTCGCCGCAGGTGACGCAGGCGGTTCTGGCCGCGGCGGCGCGCGCCGCGCGGCGCGGCCTGCCCGGCTTTCTCGGGTTGCATCTGGAGGGCCCGTTCCTGGACCCCGCGCGCCGCGGCGCGCATGACCCGGCGTTGATCCGCGCGATGACAGATGATGATCTAACCCTGCTTGTGCGGGCTGCGGCACGGTTGCCGGTGCTGAAGGTCACGCTTGCGCCCGAAAGCGTGACGCCGGACAAGATCTCCGCGCTGGCGCGCGCCGGTGTGATCGTCAGCCTGGGCCACAGCGATGCCACCGAAGAGGCCGCGCGCGCCGCGATGGGGGCGGGCGCAAGCGTGGTGACACATCTTTTCAACGCCATGAGCCCCCTGTCCCACCGCGCCCCGGGCCTGGTGGGGGCGGCGCTGGACAGCGCGGTCTGGGCCGGGATCATCCCGGACGGGGTGCATGTCTCGGCCACCGCGTTCCGGCTGGCGCTGCGGGCCAAGCCGGGCCGGATGTTCGCGGTGTCCGATGCCATGGCAGTGGCGGGCACGGATCTGACCGAGTTCACCCTGAACGGGCGCCGGATCGCCCGGGCCGAGGGCCGCCTGACGCTGGCCGACGGCACCCTGGCGGGTGCCGATATCAGCCTGCCGCGGGCGGTGGGCTGGATGGTGCGTCAGGCTGGGGTCGAACTGGCCACCGCGCTGGCGATGGTCACGTCGCTGCCGGCGCGGGTGATCGGCGCAAAGGGGCGCGGCGTGCTGGCGCCCGGTGCGCGCGCCGATCTGGTGCATCTGACACCGCAATTCGGTGTGCGGGGCGTGTGGCGCGCGGGCCAGCCGGTGGCGTAGCGTGCCGGGCGTTCAGCGGCCCAGCGCGCGCGCCAGCACCCCGCCGGTCGCGTCGAGCCGCTTGTGGGCCTCTTTCGCCGGGATGCCCAGCGCCAGCATCAGCACCGCCGCCTTGACCGTCCCGGCGCTGTCCAGCGCCTCTTGCGCCCGCTCCAGCGGCTCGCCGGTCAGATCGGCGACCATGCGGATCGCGCGGCGGGCCAGCTTGGCATTGGTCGGGCGCATGTTGACCATCCGGCCGCGGTAGACATGACCCAACCGGATCATCACCCCCGTGGACAGGCAGTTGAGCAGGATCTTCTGCGCCGTGCCGGCCTTCATGCGGGTGGATCCGGCGATGATCTCGGCGCCGGTGCGGGCATGCAACGCGATGTCCACCTGGTCGGCCATCGGCGCCGGGGCGGCATTGAAAATCCCGATGGTCAACGCGCCCTGCGCCCGCGCCAAGGCCAGGCCCGCCAGCGTGAACGGCGTGCGACCCGAGGCCGCGACGCCGATCACCACATCCGCCGCGCCCGGCGCCAACCCTTCCAGCGCGTCGCGCGCGGCGTCGGCGTTGTCCTCGGCCCCTTCGACGGCGTGCAGGACCGCGCCCTCGCCGCCCGCCATGAGGGCAACGGCGCGTTCCACCGGCCAGTCGAAGGTGGGCAGCAATTCGGCGGCGTCCAGCACCGCCAACCGCCCCGAAGTGCCCGCGCCCAGATAGATCAGCCGCCCGCCCTTCGCCAGCCGTTCGGCCGCCGCGTCGATGGCCTGCGCCAGCAGGTCACGCGTTTCCAGCGCGGCGGCGGCGGCGGCCAGTTGGGTCTCCAGCAGCGTCTGCGCCAGATCGGGCGTGGGCCATGTTTCGATCCCGTCAAACCGGGGGGCAGCTTCCTCGGTGGTGCTCATGTGTCCTCGGGCGCAAAGGGTGTCTGGTTTGCAAAGCGTGTCTGGGCCAGTGTGGCGGCGTGGGCTGCAAAGTCCAGCGCGGGAAAGGTGATGGGGGTCGGGGCAAGGGCGTCCTGCACCGCGCGCGTCACGGCCGGATGTAGCGAAAACACGCCGCCGAACGCGACCACGGGGGCCGGCCCGAACCGCTGGATCAGGACGCGGCCAAGGCGCGCCAGCTCCTGCCCGGCCCGGGTCAGCAGGGCCAGCGCGGTTTCATCGCCGTCACCGGCGGCGGCGGCGACCGCCGGGGCCAGCGCGGCGATACCGCCCCGGTCGCCGCCATAGACCCAGCGCAGCGTGGTGTCCCAGTCAGTGCCGCCCAGAGCGGCGAACAGATGGGCGGCCAAACCCTCCATCCCAGTCGGCGCGCCGGTTTCCTCGATCCGGCGCCACAGGGCTTTCAGCGCCTGAAGACCGATCCAGGCCCCGGACCCGGCATCGTCGATCAGGATGCCGCGTCCGCCGATGATGTGCATTTGCCCGTCGGCGGCCTTGTGCAGCCCCACCGATCCGGTGCCGGCGGCGATCAGGTGCCCGCTTTGCGCATGGCCGAAGGCGGTGTGGCCGGCCAGCTGCATGTCATTCATTACCCAGATGCAGGTTTCAGGCAGGCTCAGCGCCTGCGCAGTGGCCGCGATCAAGTCCGTGTCAGGCGTCAGACCGGACCCGGTCAGCCCCAGAACGGCCCCCGCAGGCGCGCCGGGAAGGGCATCGGCCAGGTTGCGCAGGGTCCGGACAAAGGCCGCCCGCAGCGCCGGATCCGGCGCCCCCGTTCCGCCACCGAGGGCGCCCCGGGCGATTGTGGTGCGATCGGCGTCTCGCAACGCCCAGCGGGTGCCCGTGCCGCCCATATCCACGCCCAGCCACAGCATCAGGCCGGGTGCGTTCGGTCGTGGCTGCGTGGACGTGGCATTCGGGCTCCTTGGTTTGGGGTCGGTCCGGCGTTTCGGTTGGTTTGAACGGGTATCCGGCCTGACCGCCCGGAATTCAACCCTGTGCGCCGGCCTGTGCGCCGGCCTGCGCGCGGGCCGGCGCACGGGAAACCCGGGCCGCGTTGAGATCCGGGCCCTCATCAATTGCACGAGGTTTGTCAGAAGCCCGGGCCTCATCAAATGCCCGGGCCTCGTCGCGGATCGCCTGCACCATGGCGGCAGCGGCCTGCGAGTGGCGCGGGCCCAGTGGATGCAGCGCATAGCCCCAGGGGCTGGGGGGGCGCACCCCAAAGGGCTCTGCCACCAGGCCGCGCGCCAGATAGATCCGGCCCAGGGACGCCAGCGCCACTGTCGTGCCCATGCCATTCGCCGCCATCTCAAGCGCCACGTTCGAGCCGTTGCTGCGCAGGACGCATGGCGGGTTCAACCGAGCGGCCCCCAGCGCCTTCGCCATGATCGGCAACAGCTCCTGGCGCCCCGACACGGTGATATGGGGCAGCGCGGCGATGTCGTCGGGGCTGTGCATCCGGCGGGCGATGTCGGGCGCGCAGACCAGCATCAGGGCTTCGGGCCACAGCGGCACGGCCCCGGCGGGCACCGCATCCTCGCGGTTGGTCGACAGCGTCACATCGGCGATATCGTCCATCGCGCGCTCCCAGACCGTGGCATGGACCAGAACCTCGACCTCGGGATGCCGGATCCGGAACCGCGCCAGCGCCCGCGGCAGCCAAAGCTGCGCAAGGCTGGTGGGGCAGGCGACGACCACGCTTTGCTCGCGCGCCGATTTGGCGATGGCATCGGTGGCGCTGTCGATCTGCGTCAGGGCCTGGCGCAGCGTCGGCAGATAGGCCTCGCCGGCTTCGGTCAGGGTCAGGCTGCGGGCGTGGCGGGTGAACAACGGGCGGCCGACATACTGCTCCAGCGCGCGCACATGGGTGCTGATGGCGGCCTGCGTCAGGCCCAGTTCCCGCGCTGCGCGGGTGAAGCTCTGATGCCGCGCCGCCACTTCGAACGAGCGCACATGGGTCAAGGGTGGTGGCGGGCGCTTGGGTGGTTTTTTCCCGGTCATGGTGGCCATGTTTTGCGCGTTTTCCGCTCCATGACAACGAATTTCTTATGCCATGCGGTCGGTTTTCTCGCATGCCGTGGAGCAGGGCCGCGCTATGCTGGCGCCATGCCGGACGGCATTTCGGAGGGGGCATGAACAGCATTCAGGCGATCAGCGACTTTGTTCTGGCGCGCCCCGAGGACCGGATCCCCGAGGCGGTTCTGCGCCACGCGGGTTTGTTGCTGCTGGACACGCTGGGGGTGTGCGCCGCCGCAACACCGATGGCGGCCGGGGTCATCGCGCGCAATGGGGCGGCGGCGATGTATGCGGCCGGGGCGGGGGCCGACAGCGCGCCGATGCTGTTCGACGGCCGCCGGGTCAGCCTGCCGGGGGCGGTGTTCGCCGCCGCCACGCAGACCGACAATCTGGACGCGCATGACGGGTTCAATCCGACCAAGGGGCATGTCGGCGTGGTTGCCATGCCGGCGCTGCTGGCCCTGGCCGAAGGACACGATCTGGGCGGGCGGCAGGCGTTGGCGGCGTTGGTCGTGGGCTATGAAATCGCCGGGCGCGCGGCGATGGCGCTGCATGGCACGGTCAGCGATTACCACACTTCGGGCGCGTGGAATGCGCTGGGTGTCGTGGCGATGGCGGCGCGCATCCGGGGGCAGGGCCGTGACCAACTGCGCGACGGGCTGGGGATTGCCGAATTCCATGGCCCGCGCGGCCAGATGATGCGCGAAATCGCCAACCCGACGATGCTGCATGACGGCTCTGGCTGGGGCGGCATGGCGGGCATGTCCGCCGCGCTGCTGGCCGAGGCCGGGTTCACCGGCGCGCCGGCGATCACCCTCGAGGCGCCCGAGGTGGCGCCATTCTGGGCCGATCTGGGCCAGCACTGGCAGACGCCGCTGCATTACATCAAGCCCTATCCGATCTGCCGCTGGGCCCATGCGCCGATCGACGCCGCGAGCGGATTGTGCGCCGATCACAAGATCACGGCAGAGCAGATCGAGGCAATCCATATCCGCAGCTTTTTCAACGCGGTGCAGTTGATTTCCGGGATGCCCGAAACCACGTCGCAGGCGCAATACAGCCTGGCTTTCGCGGTGGCGGCGCAGATCGTGAACGGCCATATCGGGGTCGCACAGATTACCGGCGACGCTTTGGCCGATGCGCGTGTCGCGCGGCTTGTGGCGCGCACGACAAGCGAGGTCGCACCCGAGCACGAGGTGCGCTATCCGCTGAAACGCTGGGCCGATGTAACGATCACGCTGACCGATGGACGGTTATTGCATTCGGGGCCGGTCCACGCCCGTGGCGGCCCGGAAAACCCGCTGACCCAGGCGCAGATCGAAGCCAAGTTCATGGCTTTCGCGGCGCCCGCGCTGGGCGAGGGTCGCGCCGAACGGATCCGCGACGCCTGCCTGTCACTGGCCGATGGCGCGCCGATGTCCCGGCTTCTCCCACTTGTATCCGCCCCGCTCTGAAAGGACCTCTCATGCCGCATGTCGACATCAGGCACTCTGCCGATCTGGCCGTGGATCCGCGCCTGTTTGACTGGATCGAGGCCGAAATCCTGCGCCATGACCCCGGCGCCGGGGACAGCAAGGGCCGCGCCTATCCGGCGGCGGTGTTTCACCACACCCATTGCCATGTCGCCGTGTCGCTGTTGCCAAAACCGCACCGCAATGAGGCATTCACGCAGGCCCTTCTGGCGGCCCTGGACGGGGGAATTCCCCGTTTTCTGGGCGGTCCTTGTGCCTTTTCCCTGGACCTGACCTATAGCGGCGCGGCCTATATCACGCGCCATCACACGGGCTGACCCCACAACCAAGGATCCCTGTCACCATGCGAACCCATGCCCAGGCCGTCGTCATCGGGGGCGGCGTTACCGGATGTTCCATCCTCTATCACCTGGCCAAGCTAGGCTGGACGGAAGTCGTTCTGTTGGAGCGATCCGAACTGACCAGCGGCAGCACCTGGCACGCGGCGGCGAATATCCACGGGCTGCATGACAGCACCAATATCAGCCGCCTTCAGCATTACACCATGAGCCTTTACAAGGCGTTGGAGGCGGAAACCGGCCAAAGCTGCGGTGTATTCCAGCCCGGCAGCCTGTATCTGGCCCAGACGCAAGACCGCGAACACCAGTTGCGCCTGCAAGAGGCCAAGGCGCGCCGCTACAAGATGAATTTCCACGAGGTCAGCCGCATGGAGGCCGAGCGCCTGCACCCCTTGGTCGATTTCGATGGCGTCCGCTGCATCATGTTTGAGCCTGATGGCGGCAATGTGGATCCCTCGGGCGTGACCAATGCCTACGCCGTCGGCGCGCGTCAGCGCGGCGCAGAAATCCACCGCTTCACGCCCGTGACGGGGACCGAGCTGCAACCCGATGGCACCTGGATCGTGCGCACCGAAAAGGGCGATATCCGCACGCCCTGGGTGATCAACGCCGCCGGGCTCTGGGCGCGCGAGGTCGCGGCGATGGCGGGGTTCGATCTGCCGCTGGTCCCCACCGAGCACCAGTATTTCGTCACCGAAACCATTGCCGAAATCGCCGCGCTGGACCGGCGCCTACCCTCTGTCGCGGACCGCGACGGTGAATATTATCTGCGACAGGAAGGCAAGGGCCTGCTGGTCGGTGCTTATGAACGCGACATGCGGTTCTGGGCCGAGGGCGGCACGCCGCAGGGCTTCGGGCACGAGCTGTTCGCCGATGACCTGGACCGGATAGAGCCGAACATGCTGCGCGCCATCGACCGGGTTCCGGCGGTCGGCATGGCGGGGATCAAGCGGGTCATCAACGGCCCGATGATCTGGTCGCCCGACAGTTCCGCCCTGTTCGGCCCGGTGCCGGAATTGCCCGGCTATTTCTGCTGCTGCGGGATCATTCCGGGGTTTTCGCAGAATGGCGGCCTGGGGCGGCTGGCGGCGGAATGGATGATCGAAGGCGAACCGTCGCTGGATCTGTTCGGCTGGGACATGGCGCGCTTTGGCGCCTGGGCAGGAAGGGCCTTCACCAAGGCCCGCGTGCGGGACCAATACGCGCACCGCTTCAAGATCCATTTCCCGGGCGAGGAACGCGCGGCGGGCCGCCCGGTGCGCACCCGCCCGGCCCACGCGCTGCAATCGCGCATGGGGGCGGTGTTCGGGCTGAATTACGGCTGGGAGCACCCGCTCTATTTTGACGCAGGCACCCCCGACAGCGCCGGCTTCGCGCGACAACCCTGGTGGCACAGCGTCGGGCGCGAGGCGTTGATGCTGCGCGAACGGGCGGGGATCATCGACATCTCGAACTTCGCCAAATACCGCGTGCGGGGGCCGGGGGCGGAGGACTGGCTGAACGCCGTTTTCGCCAACCGGATGCCGAGTCAGGTGGGACGCTCGGCCCTGACGCCGCTGATTGGCAGGCGTGGCGGGATTGCCGGGGATTTTACGGTCACGCGGCTGGCGCCGGATGAATTCTGGGTCATCGGTTCGGGCATGGCCGAACGCTATCACCAGCGGTTCTTTCGCCAGGTGCCGCTGCCCGTGGGCACCACCTTCGACAGCCTGACCGACGCGATCTGCGGTTTCAACGTCGCCGGTCCGCGCGCGCGGGATGTGCTGGCGCGGTTGACCAACGCGGACCTGTCGAACGCGGCCTTTCCCTTCTTTCGGTCCGCGCGGATCACCGTTGCGGGCGTGGACTGCGTGGCGATCCGGGTGTCGTTCACCGGCGATCTGGGGTGGGAATTGCATTGCCAGGCCGCCGATCAGGTCGCGCTCTATCAGGCGCTGCTGGACGCCGGGCGTAGTTTCGGCGCGGGGCCGGTTGGCGGGCGCGCCTTGATGAGCCTGCGGGTGGAAAAGGGCTACGGCAGCTGGGGGCGCGACTACAGCCCCGAATACTGGCCGCAGGAATGCGGGCTGGACGGGTTGATCCGCCGCGACAAGGATTTCCTGAACAAGGACGCCTGGCTGGCCATCGCCGACAAGCCCCCGCGCGAACGCATGGTGCTGCTTGCGGTGGCGGCGACGCAGGCCGACGCCACCGGCGGCGAGCCCGTGTTCCTGCCCGATGGCACGCCCGCCGGGCAGGTCAGTTCGGGCGCTTACGGCCATGGTGTGGACCAGTCGCTGGCCATCGCCTATCTGCGCGCCGATCTGGCGGTGCCGGGGCAGCGTGTGTCGGTGGCCGTCCTGGGCGGCAACACGCCCGCCGAGGTGCTGGCGCAGCCGCCCTTCGATCCGGCGGGCACCCGCCTGCGCCTGGGATAAGGGGCTGGTCAGGCCGGGCGAAGCGTATCATCTTGCCGGGGACACGACCCCAATCGGGGCCAGAACGGAGATCGTCATGACGCAGCGCGATATCGGCCTGATCGGTCTGGGCACAATGGGGGCGATGCTGGCCCTGAACATTGCCGAGAAGGGTTTTGGCGTCGCGGTCTACAACCGCACGCGGCAACGCACGCGCGAATTCATGGCGCAAGCGGGGGATCTGGCAACGCGCCTGACCCCGGCCGACAGCCTGGCCGATCTGGTCGCCGCACTGGCACGCCCGCGCAAGATTATCCTGATGGTGCCCGCCGGTGAAATCGTCGATCAGCAGATCGAGGCCCTGCGCGCGCTGCTGGACAGCGGCGATCTGATCATCGACGCGGGCAACGCCAATTTCCGTGACACCCAGCGCCGGGCCAGCGCGCTGGGTGCCGGGTTCATGGGGATCGGCGTGTCGGGCGGGGCCGAAGGCGCGCGGCACGGTCCTTCGATCATGGGCGGCGGGACGCGCGCGGCCTGGGACAGCGTCGCGCCGATCCTCACCGCCATCGCGGCGAAGTATCGAGGTACGCCCTGCGCCACCTGGATGGGCGAGGCCGGCGCTGGCCATTTCGTCAAGACCGCGCACAACGGAATCGAATATGCCGACATGCAGCTGATCGCCGAAAGCTACGGCGTGATGCGTGACGGGCTGGGCCTGGAGTCCACCGCCATCGGGGCGGTGTTCACACGCTGGAACACCGGCCCGCTGCAATCCTACCTGACGGAAATCACGGGCGAAATCGGCGCCACTTTGGATCCTGCCTCGGGCGCGCCCATCCTGGACGTGATCCTGGACCGGGCGGGGCAAAAGGGCACCGGGCGCTGGACGGCGGTCGAGGCGCAGCATCTGGGCGCGCCGATTCCGGTGATCGAAGCCGCCGTGGCCGCGCGCAACCTCTCGGCGCTGTTGCCGCAGCGCCGGGCCGGTCAGCACAGCTTCGGTGCCGCCCCGCAGCGCCTGCCCGACGGGGCGCTGACGCTCAGCGATCTGCACGCCGCGCTGATCGCCGGCAAGATCCTGTGTTACGCGCAGGGCTTTGCCTTGCTGCACAGCGCCAGCGGCAGCTTTGGCTGGTCGCTGGACCAACCCGCCATCGCCCGGGTCTGGCGGGCCGGGTGCATCATCCGCTCGGCGATGCTCAACGACATGGCGCAGGCGCTGGGCGACGATCCGGCCCGCAACCTGATGCTGGCCCCGTATTTCACGGATCTGTTGCGCCAGCACAGCCCGGCCTTGCGCAAAGTGGTTTCGGTGGCGCTGGCCCATGGCCTGCCGGTGCCCGCGCTCAGTGCCGCATTGACCTATTTCGACATGATGCGCACCGCGCTGTCGAGCGCCAACATGATCCAGGCGCAGCGCGATTTCTTCGGCGCACACGGGTTCGAGCGGCGCGACCGGGACGGTACCGGCCATCACGGGCCCTGGGTGCCCGGCGCTTAGGACTGGCGCCTGGGTCTGGCGCTTAGGCCCAGCGCCCTACCGCCTGCATCAGCACCGTGCCGGTGGACCCGTTGCCATGCGCCGACATCAGAACCGTGCAACCGGTGCCATCCAGCGTGGCGGCGCTGACCATCGCCTGATGCGACGGCGTGCCGCTGACCACCCGCGCCGTGGCCGTCACCACCGGCGCTGCCACGAAACCCGCCGGAAAACTCCAGGCATGGCCGGTGCCCGTGACGTAGAAATCCGTCGCACCGATCTGCGTGTCGGTGGTCAGAACCGGGCTTTGCGCCCAGCAGATCAGCGTGCCGTCGGCATAGCGGATATAGTCGCCATTGGCGCTGCTGCCGCGCTCCAGCACCGCGCCTTCCTGCGCGGGGCCCGACCCGGTGATGGCGCCGGTGATCTGCGTGGCCGCCCGGTTCCACGCTGTCCATGCCGTGCCATCCCAGCCCCGCACAAAGAGCCGAAAGCCGCCGCTCACTTCGCGGAATTCCTGATAGGCATTGCCGGCGCCGAAGGCCTGGGTGTCGCACACGCCTTCGACCGCACCCGCCGGGCCGCCCACGCCTGTGACATCGGCAAGCGCGACGCGCACCCGCTGGTTCACCCGGATCGCGTCCAGCGCCCCCGCCGCCGTGACTTGCGGCGCCGCCCCGCCCAGTCCGTGATCGCCGACGCGCAAGAGCCGCCCGGCGGTGTCATCGGTGGCGCCCTGGGTTACGCCCGTTCCGGTGATTGCGGCATTCACCACCAGCCCCGCCTGAACCGCCGCGCCATTGGGCAGCGACACCTGACCGCTGCCGGCATCCGCGCCCAGCGCGGTAAACCAGGTCGAGCCGTCGCCGCTGACCTTCACCGCGAAATCGTCGCCGCCCGCCGTGCCCATCTCGGCCCGGCCCGACCAGTTGGTCTGAAACAGCAGCGACCCGGTGTCGGTGGTGGCGGCCTTGTTGATCTTGACCTGATGGCCGTTGCCCTCGTGGTTCAGCAGCGTCGCATCCGCCGATATCGCAAGCCGGTTCACCACGTCGCTGCTGGCATTGATGCCGATACCCGGCAGGTTCTGCAACGGCGGCAGATCGGGGATCACCCAGGCGCTGCCGTCCCAGATCCGCAATTCGCTGCCCATGGCAATGCGCCAGCCAGGCTGGGGCGTGACGAAATACCACCCGCCATTCGACCAGATCGCCAGGTCATTGTCCTGGCCCGCCCATGCGTTCACCGGGCCGGGGCCCAGAGCCCAGACCTCGCCCTCGGCGGGGGTCAGCGGCGGGGTGGTTGCGTTCATCCCCTGAACGACCGTTTGAACCAGCGCGTCCAGCCGCTCCAGCGCCTGATTATGCGTGACATGTTTCTGCGCCTGCGCCGCCATCAAATAGGGCAGGCTCAATCTGGCGGAAGTCTCGGTCATGGCCATCTCCGGTTCTGTGCGTGACGGCGGACCTTAGTGGGCGCTGGTAAAGTCCACCAAAAGCCAGCGCGCGTTGCGGCCGGGGACTTGACAGCGGTCCGGAAAAACGATTAACAAGGCAAGTAATTTGGGGGCGCGATCACCATGCCGCATTTTCACATCGAATATTCCGGAAACCTGGAGCCGCTGGTGGATATGGCCGGCCTGTGCGAGGCCATTCGCGCCACCGCAGTGACCATCGACGCCTTTCCCATGCCCGGCGTGCGCGTGCGCGCCACCCGGGTCGATCACTACGCCATCGCCGACGGCAATCCGGCGCATGGCTTTGTCGATATCACGATCCGGCTGCGCGCGGGCCGCCCGCCGGACGTCAAGGCAGACGCCACGCAGCGCATTTTTGACGCAGCCCATGCCTTTCTGAATCCCGCGATGGCCAGCCATTCCATCGCCCTGTCGTTGGAGATGCGGGACATAGACCCTGCGTTTTCCCCCAAGACCGGCACCATTCGCGACCATCTGGAGTAACCCATGAGCGCCCTTGACCAGAACCTTGAAAAACTGCGCGGCTATCTGGAGCGGTTTCAATCAACCGGGATCCAGAATCGGATCAACGGGCAGGATTGCGTGGGCGCGGGGGGGGTGTTTCAAACCCGCTCGCCGGTGGACAAGAGCGCGATCTGCGATGTTGCGCGCGGCACCGAGCGCGATATCGACGCCGCCGCCGACGCCGCCCACGCCGCGTTCCCAGCCTGGCGCGACATGTCCGCTGCCGAACGGCGCAAGATCCTGCTGCGCGTAGCCGACGCGATCGAAGCCCGGGCCGAGGAAATCGCCCTGTGTGAATGCTGGGATACGGGCCAGACGCTGCGTTTCATGTCCAAGGCCGCGCTGCGCGGGGCTGAAAACTTTCGCTATTTCGCCAACCAGATTGTCGGTGCGCGCGACGGCCAACACCTGCCGTCACCCACCTTGATGAACATCACCACCCGCAAGCCCATTGGCCCGGTCGGGGTCATCACGCCGTGGAACACGCCGTTCATGCTGTCTACCTGGAAGATCGCCCCGGCGCTGGCGGCAGGCTGCACAGTGGTCCACAAACCGGCCGAGGACAGCCCCCTGACCGCCCGCCTGCTGGTGGAAATCGCCGAAGGGGCAGGCCTGCCGCCCGGCGTGCTGAACACCGTCAACGGCTATGGCCATGACGCGGGCAAGCGCCTGACAGAACACCCGAAAATCAAGGCCATCGCCTTTGTCGGCGAAAGCCGCACGGGCAGCATGATCACCAAACAGGGGGCCGATACCCTCAAGCGGATGCATCTGGAACTGGGCGGCAAAAACCCGGTGATCGTGTTCGATGACGCGGATCTGGAGCGCGCGCTGGATGCGGTGATCTTCATGATCTACTCGATCAACGGCGAGCGCTGCACCTCGTCCTCGCGCCTGTTGGTGCAAGACACGATCCGCGAGAAGTTCGAAGCCAGGCTGGTCGAGCGCGTGAACCGCATCAAGGTCGGCCACCCGCTGGACCCGGAAACCGAAATCGGCCCGCTTATCTCCGAAGAGCACTACACCAAGGTGTGCAGCTATTTCGACATTGCCAAACAGGACGGCGCAACCATCGCCGCCGGGGGCGAGGCGCTGGGCGATACCGGCTATTTCGTGCGCCCGACGCTGTTCACCGGGGCCACCAACCACATGCGGATCGCGCAGGAAGAAATCTTCGGCCCGGTGCTGACCTCGATCGCCTTCAGCACCGAAGCCGAGGCGCTGGAAATCGCCAATGACACCGCCTATGGGCTGACCGGCTATGTCTGGACCAATGACCTGACCCGCGCCTTGCGCGTCACCGATCAACTGGAAGCCGGCATGATCTGGGTGAATTCGGAAAACGTGCGCCACTTGCCGACGCCCTTTGGCGGGGTCAAGGCCAGCGGAATAGGCCGCGACGGCGGCGACTGGAGTTTTGAATTCTACATGGAGCAAAAACACATCGGCTTCGCTACCGGTCAACACAAGATCATGCGCCTGGGCGCCTGATCTCGCCCTTGGAAACGCGCACATTTATCCAGGGAGGATAGAATGGGAGAAATTGTTCTCGCCGCGAAGATGACCCATGTGCCGACCATGCTGATGTCGGAAACCGACGGTCCGGTCAAAGGCAAGCGGCAGGCCGCGATCGACGGCCACCGCGAAATTGCCCGCCGCGCCAAGGCGCTTGGCGCGGATACCGTGGTGATCTGCGATACGCACTGGGTGATAAACGCAGGCTTTCACATCAACGCGAACGCGCGATTCGAGGGGTTGTTCACCTCGAACGAATTCCCGCAATTCATTCAGGATCTTCCCTACGCCTACGATGGAAACCCCAGCCTGGGTGACGCCATCGCAAAGGCCGCGAGCGACCGCGGCGCCTATACCCTGTCGCATCATCTGGACAGTCTGGAACTGGAATACGGCACCTTGGTGCCGATGCGTTTCATGAGCCGCGAGCATGAGATGAACGTGGTGTCGATCGCCGCCTGGGCCACCGTTCATGACCACGAGGAAAGCCGGATTGTGGGCGAAGCGATCCGCGCGGCGGTCGAGGACAGCGACTGCAAGGTGCTGCTGGTCGCCAGCGGGTCGCTCAGCCACAAGATCTGGGCGAACAGGGACTACGCTGCCAACAACGGCACCTTCACCATCAGTTCGGAATTCAACCGCCAGATGGATCTGCATGTCCTGGACATGTGGCGACGCGGCGACCATGCAACCTTTCTGAAGATGCTGGGCGACTACGCGCGGTTCTGCTGTGGCGAAGGCTCCATGCATGATACGGCGATGCTGTATGGCGCGCTGGGCTGGGACGCCTATGACCGCAAATGCGAAGTGGTGACACCGTATTTTCCCAGTTCGGGAACCGGGCAGACCAATGTGATCTTCCCGATGCGCTGATCCGAGGGCGTGGCCAGAAGATTGAGTATTTGTAGCAAGATGAAGCAGCAGGGGGCAGGGATGAGATTTGCAACGGTCAGGATGGGCGGTGCCAGCCGCTATGGTGCGATTGTCGAGGGCGGGTTTGTCGACCTTGGCGCGCGCTTTCCGGACTGGCCCACGCTGTTCGATGCCGTGGCGGCGCGGGGGCTGGACCGCCTGGCCGCGGCGGCCGCCGGCCAGAGCCCGACGCACACGGCGTTCACCTATGACATGGTTCTGCCCAACGCGCGGCGCATCCTGTGCGTGGGGGTGAATTTTCCCGACCGCAATGCGGAATACAAGGACGGCAGCGCGCAGCCCCAATACATGTCGCTGTTTCCGCGCTTCGCTAGCGGATTCACCGGACACGGGCAGAACCTGGTCCGCCCGCCTGAAAACCAGACGCTGGATTACGAGGGAGAGGTGGCGATTGTCATCGGCAAGCCCGGACGCCGCATCTCCGCCGCCGATGCCTATGATCATATCGCGGCGCTGACGATCTGCAACGAAGGCACCATCCGCGATTGGGTGCGCCACGCGAAATTCAACGTCACGCAAGGCAAGAACTGGGATCGCTCGGGCGCGATGGGCCCCTGGCTGGTGCCGTTCACCAACGCCGCGCAACTGGACGATGCGCGCATCATCACGCGGGTGAATGGCGAGGTCCGGCAGGATGATGTGCTGGCCCGCATGATGTTCCCGATCCGCGAGGAAATCGCCTATATTTCCACCTTCATGACGCTTCACCCCGGCGATATCATTGTAACCGGCACCCCTGTCGGCGCGGGCGCCCGGTTTGACCCGCCGCGCTATCTGGCCCCCGGCGACGTGGTCGAGGTGGAGGTGAACGGCATCGGCACCCTGCGCAACGGGATCGAAGACGAGGTCCTCGCATGACCCCCGCCGAGCACGCCGCCGCCGCCGCCGATCTGCTGCGGGCCGAGGTCACGGGGACGCAGATCGGGCTTTTGTCCCTTCGCTATCCCGGCATGAGCATGGATGATGCCTATGCCATCCAATCCGCGCTGCTGGCCGCCAAGCTGGCACAGGGGCGGCGGGTCATCGGCTGGAAGATCGGTCTGACCTCGCGTGCGATGCAGGACGCGCTGGGCATCGATATCCCCGACAGCGGCATCCTGTTCGATGACATGGCGTTCGCGGATGGAGCGAGTGTGCCCAGGGGCCGCTTCATCCAGCCCCGGATCGAGGCCGAGATCGCCTTTGTCATGAAGGCCCCGCTGTGCGGGGCCGGGGTGACGCGCGAGCAGGTCCGCGCCGCCACCGATTTCGTTTCCCCGTCGATCGAGATCCTGGATACCCGCATCCTGCGCAAGGATCCCGCCACCGGCACGGCGCGGATCATCACCGACACGATCAGTGACAACGCGGCCAATGCAGGCGTAGTCTTGGGCGGTGCGCGCCATGCCGTTGACGCCCATGACCTGCGCTGGGTCGGGGCGATTGCGGCGCGCAACGGCGTGGTCGAGGAAACCGGGCTGGGCGCCGGTGTGCTGAACGACCCGGTTGAAAGCGTGGTCTGGCTGGCGCGGCGCATGGCGCAGGTTGGCCAGCGGATCGAGGCCGGGCAGATCATCCTGTCGGGCAGTTTTATCCGCCCGCTGGAATGCCCGCCCGGCTCTGACATCCATGCCGATTTCGGCGCGTTCGGGTCGGTTTCGATCCGTTTTGCGTAAAGGAAACACCATGCCCGCCCCCCATAATCCGTTCAAGGCCGCGCTGAAGGCTGGCCGCCCGCAAATGGGCTGCTGGCTGGGCCTTGCCGACCCCTATGTTGCGCAGATCAGCGCCGGGGCCGGGTTCGACTGGCTGGTGATCGATGCCGAGCACGCGCCCAATGACCTGCGTTCGATTATCGGGCAGTTGCAGGCGATCGGCGCCCGGGGCCGCCATGCGGTCGTGCGCCCGGTGGTCGGCGAAACCTGGATGTTCAAGCGGCTGCTGGACGCGGGCGCGCAAACCCTGCTGATCCCGATGGTCGAAAGTGCGGCGCAGGCGCGCGAACTGGTGCGCGCCGTCACCTATCCGCCGCACGGCGTGCGCGGGGTCGGGGCATCCCTGGCGCGGGCTTCGGATTTTGGCGGTATCGCCGACTACGTGACCACCGCCGACGCGCAGATCTGCCTTCTGGTGCAGGTTGAAAACCGCGCCGGAATGGCGGCGCTGGAGGAAATTCTGGCGGTTGACGGGGTGGACGGGGTGTTCATCGGCCCGTCGGACCTGGCGGCCGACATGGGCCATCCGGGTCACACCGACGCGCCCGAGGTCGAGGCCGCCGTGCTGGAGGGAATGCGCGAGATCGTGGCATCCGGCAAGGCGGGCGGAATCCTGACGCAGAACCCGCGAATGCAACGCGCCTGCCTGGATCTGGGCGCCACCATCGTGGCCACGGCCATCGACGTGACCGTGTTTGCGTCAGCGATCCGGGGCAGCGCCCGCGCCGCACTGGCGCTGCTGCCCGGCCAGTCCGTGACCGGGTCCGCCGTGACCCCATCGGCCAGCCGATACCTGCAACAGCTGTGCAAGCACTGGTCGCACAAGGCGTCAGTGAGCGTAACCCCCGAGAGCGGCAGCATCAGCTTCGAGACCGGCAATACCGTGCAGATGACGGCCTCGGAACAGCGGCTGGATGTCACCGTGGGAACCGGCGCGCGGGGGGATCTGGCGCGCTGGCAGGGGGTGGTGGAGGCGCATCTGAAGCGATTTGCCTTCCGCGAGGATCTGACGTTTGACTGGTCGCCGGCATCGGATTGAGGCACACACGGCCGAGACTGGCGCAGATGGGCTCAAACCGGGCCGAAGGGGCCGAAAGTGCTTCAAGGGATGACGAGCATGACGATCAGCGGACGGCAGATCCTGGGGCTGGCGGCGACCCTGCTGCTGGGGTTGGGCGGCGCATTGCTGGCGCAGGCCGCCGGCTTGCCCATCCCCTATCTGCTGGGCAGTCTGGGCGCGGTGGCGGTTGTCTCGTTGACCCGCTACGCGCGGACCGGGCGGCAATTCTGGTTCCCGCAGCCATTGCGCCGCGCGGCGATTGCCACCATCGGCACGATGATCGGCGCGACCTTCACCGCCGAAATCCTCAGCACCGCGCCCTCGCTCTTGCTGTCGCTGTCGGCCATCGTCCTGTTCGTGGCGATCGCGCAGACCGCCAATTACGCAATCTTTCGCCATGTCGGGCGTTATGACGTGACCACGTCGATCTTCTCGGCCATGCCGGGCGGTTTGATCGAGGCGGTGACGCTGGGTGAAAAGGCCGGGGCGGATGTCGAAAAGCTGAGCGTGCAGCATTTCGTGCGCATCGTGCTGGTGATCGTCAGTGTGCCGACCCTGTTCTGGCTGTTCACCGGGCGCACCGTGGGCAGCGCGGCGGGGCAGACGCTGGAACTGTCCCCCGCGCAATGGAGCGACTGGCTGTGGATCGCCGTCATCGCGCCTGTCGGTGTCTTTCTGGGGCCGCGCCTGAAACTGCCGGCCAGCCACATGCTGGGGCCGATGCTGCTGGCGGCGGCGCTTCATGCCTCGGGCCTGATCGCGGTGCAGGGGCCAAGCCTGCTGCTGAACGCGGCGCAGCTGGTGGTCGGATCGGCGCTGGGCACGATGTTCGCGCGTTCGACCCTGCGGCATCTGGCCGTGGCGATGGGCCTTGGCGCGCTGTCGGTGGCCACCATGCTGTCGCTGGCCACGGGTTTTGCCTATGTGCTGGAGGGCCGGGTACCCATGAGTTTCGAGGCTCTGGTCATCAGCTTCGCACCCGGTGGTGTGACCGAGATGAGCCTGGTTGCGCTGAGTCTGGGGATCAGTCCGGTGCTGGTCACGGTGCACCATATCTTCCGCATCATTTTCACCGTCAGCGTGGCCGGGCTCATGGCGGCGCGCAGGCCGCGCCCCTAAACCGCCAGCAACCGGGTGAACAGCGCTTCCAGATAGGCATCGGCCCCGTCCAGCGGATCGGCCCCGTCCCGGATCAGCCGGATCTGCGCGCCGAAATCCGCGTAATGCTGGGTCAGCGCCCAGATCGAGAAGATCAGGTGATAGGGGTCAAGGGGCGGCAGCCTGCCCGCGTCGATCCAGCGCTGGAAGATGGCGGCGCTGTCGTCGACCAGCGACTTCAGGCCGCCCGAGATTTCGTCGGACAATCGCGGCGCGCCCTGAAGAACCTCGTTCGCGAACAGGCGGCTCTCGCGCGGGTAATCGCGCGACAATTCCAGCTTGCGGCGCATGTAGCCGATGATTTCCTGCTGCGGGTTGCCCTGCGGGTTCAGCGCCCGCAACGGGGCCAGCCACACATCCAGCAGCGCGTCCAGAAGCGCGCGGTGCATCGCCTCCTTGCTGTCGAAATAATACAGGATATTGGGTTTCGACAGCCCGGCGACGGCGGCAATCTGGTCCAGCGTCGCGCCGCGAAACCCCTGCTGTGAAAACACCTCCAGCGCGGCATCCAGGATCCGCGCGCGGTTGCGCATTTGAATGCGCGTCGTCATGCGGTGCCGCCGTCATCCAGCCCGATCCCGCGCAGGATGATGCCGCAGACCGTGTCCGTCGCCTCGGCCCATTGCCGATCCGACAAGGGCCCGCTGTTGAGCGTTTCGATCTGATGCGCGAAATCGGCATAATGCTGCGTCGTGGCCCAGATTAAATACAGCAGCCAGCGCGGATCGACGGGCCGGATCTGCCCTGCCTCGCTCCAGCGCCGAATGACGGCAATGCGGGTTTCCGTCCATTCGCGCAGCGTGGTTTCCAGATAGTCCTGAATGATCGGCGCGCCGTGCATCACCTCGTTCGCCCAGACCTTCGATCCAAAGCGATGGCGGCGCGACAGGTCCATCTTGCGGGTGATGTATTGGCGTAGCGCCACCTCGGGCGAGGCCGAGGTCTCGAAACTGTCGGCCGCCTCCAGCCAGATGGTGAAGATCCGCTCCACCACGCGGCGATAGAGACGCTCTTTCGACGCGAAATAATAATGCAGATTGGCCTTGGGCAAACCGCTGGCATCGGCGATGGCCTGCATGGTGGCCCCGCCAAAGCCCGATTCGGCGAACACGCGCTCTGCGGCGTCCAGGATCACGCGCTCGGTTTCTTCGCGCATTTCCGCGCGGGTGCCCGTTTTTTCAGCGCCCGGTGTCGCGGCGTGCGTCTGCCCCATACGCGGTCTCTCCTGCTTTGCGGCCTGTCCTGCCGGTCCGGCCCGAACCGCCGGAAATATTCTTGACTGGTTGGTCAGGTCTGTTAGCGTTTCGATGTCGGCGGGGCAAAACACCGTGCCGACACCAGGAAGAATAGGCGCGGCCCTTCGCCATGACAACCCGACCAGGACGCCTGCGAGCCAACTCGTGCCGCGTGGCCAGGGTCGGGCCATGTGGGGCCGGTCAAGGCACAGAAATTCCGGGGGGGCTTGGTGACACAAACCCAGATCATCCGCGACGGCACCGACATGGTGCGCCAGATGCGCCCGGTTCGGGTTCAGGGCGAATTCGTCTTTCGCGCCCTGTCCGCCCACGACGTGGTGGCGCGGCTTGCGGACATCCGGGCGTTGATGATCGAGAGCGAGGGGCCCTCGGTGATCGTGCCCGCGCAGGCCGGTGATGCCGACGCCATGGCGCAGATCACGCTGCAGGTCCATTCGGCGCTGGACGGGGTCGGGCTGACCGCCGCCGTGTCCACCGCGCTGGCGGGGGCTGATATCCCCTGCAATATGGTCGCCGGGCTGCACCATGACCATGTGTTCGTGCCTGTCGCGCTGGCCGACCGCGCGCTGCGCATTCTGCAAGACCTGTCAAAAACCGCTGGAACGAAAGGGTAGGGACGAAATGGCCGCACCGGGCGAGAACCTCAGGATCAACGCCGACCGGCTGTGGGACAGCCTGATGGAAATGGCCAGGATCGGCCCGGGCATCGCCGGCGGCAACAACCGCCAGACCCTGACGGACGAGGACAGCGAAGGCCGTCACCTGTTCAGGCGCTGGTGCGAAGCCGCCGGCATGACCATGGGGGTCGACGAGATCGGCAACATGTTCGCCCGGCGCGAGGGGACCGACCCGGATGCGCTGCCGGTCTACATGGGCAGCCACCTGGATACCCAGCCCACGGGCGGCAAGTATGATGGCGTGCTGGGCGTGCTGGGCGCGCTGGAGGGGGTGCGGACCCTGAACGATCTGGGGATCAAGACCAAACACCCGATTGTCGTGGTCAACTGGACGAATGAGGAAGGCACGCGCTTTGCGCCCGCCATGCTGGCCTCGGGCGTGTTCGCCGGGCGTCATGAGTTGCAATGGGCCTATGACCGGGTGGACGCCAAGGGAAAACGCTTCGGCGATGAGTTGAAACGCATCGGTTGGAAGGGCGACGAAAAGGTCGGCGACCGCAAGATGCATGCGCTTTTTGAGCTGCACATCGAACAGGGCCCGATCCTGGAAGCCGAGGGCAAGGATATCGGCGTCGTCACGCACGGACAGGGGCTGCGCTGGATTGAGATCACGGTGACGGGCAAGGAAAGCCACACCGGATCCACACCTATGGCGATGCGCAAGAACGCCGGGCGCGGGCTGGCGCTGATCACCGAGTTGGTGCACGAGATCGCGATGAAGAACCAGCCCAACGCGGTCGGCGCGATCGGGCATATCGACGTCTATCCCAACAGCCGCAACATCATCCCCGGCAAGGTGGTGTTCACCGTCGACATGCGCACGCATATCCTGGACAAGCTGAACGCGATGGTCGCGGAATTGATGGAGCGCGCGCCGAAGCTGTGCGCCGATATCGGCGTGGCGTTCGACGCGCAGATCGTCGGGCAATTCGACCCGCCCGCTTTTGACGCGGGTTGCGTCGACGCCGTGCGCCGCGCGGCGGAACGGCAGGGGTATTCGCACATGGATATCGTGTCGGGCGCCGGGCATGATGCCTGCTGGATCAATGATGTGGCCCCGACAGCGATGATCATGTGCCCCTGCGTGGACGGATTGAGCCATAACGAGGCCGAAGAGATTTCCAGGGACTGGGCCGCCGCCGGGGCCGATGTCCTGTTGCACGCGGTTCTGGAGACGGCGCAGGTGGTTGAGTGAGGTGCGGGGGGCTGCCGCCCCCCGCACCCCCCGCCTCAGGGGGGCGCACGCGCCCCCCTGAGAACCCCCCGTGAGTATTTTCGGAAAGATGAAATCGCGGTGTGGGGCCCGGTAATGAAACGACAGGGAAAACAATATGAGCACAGTCATCAAGAACGGTACCATTGTCACCGCGGATCTGACCTATGCGGCGGATGTCCTGGTTGAAAACGGCGTGATCACGCAGATTGGCCCGAACCTGAAGGGCGACACGGAACTGGATGCGACCGGCTGTTACGTCATGCCCGGCGGGATCGATCCGCACACGCATCTGGAGATGCCGTTCATGGGCACCTACTCCACCGATGATTTTGAAAGCGGCACGCGCGCCGGGCTGGCCGGTGGCACAACGATGGTGGTGGATTTTGCGCTGCCGGGGCAGGGGGAAAGCCTGCTGGATGCGCTCAAACGCTGGGACAACAAGTCCACCCGCGCGAATTGCGACTACAGTTTCCACATGGCGGTCACCTGGTGGGGCGAGCAGGTGTTCAACGACATGGAAACCGTGGTGCGCGACCGTGGGATCAACACCTTCAAGCACTTCATGGCCTACAAGGGCGCGTTGATGGTGAACGATGACGAGATGTATTCGTCGTTCAAGCGCCTGTCCGAATTGGGCGCGACCGCGATGGTCCATGCCGAAAATGGCGATGTGGTGGCCGAATTGACCGCCAAGTTGCTGGCCGAGGGCAACACGGGGCCCGAGGCTCACGCCTATTCGCGCCCGCCGCAGGTGGAAGGCGAGGCGACGAATCGCGCGATCATGATCGCCGACATGGCCGGTGTGCCGCTTTACGTGGTGCACACCAGTTGCGAGGAGAGCCACGAGGCGATCCGCCGGGCGCGGATGCAGGGCAAGCGCGTCTGGGGCGAGCCGTTGATCCAGCATCTGACGCTGGACGAATCCGAGTATTTCAACCCCGATTGGGATCATGCGGCGCGGCGCGTGATGTCGCCGCCGTTTCGCAACAAGCAGCATCAGGACAGCCTGTGGGCCGGATTGCAGTCGGGCTCGTTGTCGGTTGTGGCGACGGATCACTGCGCGTTTACCACCGAACAGAAGCGCTATGGCGTGGGTGATTTCTCGAAGATTCCGAATGGCACCGGCGGGCTGGAGGATCGGATGCCGATGCTGTGGACACACGGTGTTGCCACGGGGCGGTTGACGCCGAATGAATTCGTGGCCGTGACCAGCACGAACATCGCCAAGATCCTGAATTGCTATCCGAAAAAGGGCGCGGTGCTGGTGGGGGCGGACGCCGATCTGGTGGTCTGGGACCCAAAGAAGGAAAAGACGATCAGCGCGGGCAACCAGCAATCCGCCATTGATTACAACGTGTTCGAGGGCAAGCAGGTCAAGGGCCTGCCGCGCTTCACGCTGACGCGCGGGCAGGTGGCTGTGCATGACGGGGAAATCCGCACGCAGGAAGGCCACGGTAAATTCGTCAGCCGCGCGCCGAACGCGACGGTCAACAAGGCGCTGAGCCAGTGGAAGGAAATCACCGCCCCTCGCCCCGTGCAGCGGTCGGGCATTCCGGCGACGGGGGTTTGATGCGTGCGATGATTTTTGGGGCTTTCGGCCAGTCGCAAAGGAAGCGCTACCGTTCGGTTGGCAGTGCCCGGCGGTCAGCCGGGCAGCCCCCGACCGCCCCCCCGGGCGGGGGCTTCACCCCCACCCGCGGTCGAGGGCTGCCCTTTGTTACTGGGCGCAATAAATGCGTTGAGACAAGAGGGGCCGAGTCGTGACCGAAACGAATAGTGCCGCCGGGCACGCTGCCCGCGC
>CAJQNQ010000224.1 GCA_905479725.1 uncultured Paracoccaceae bacterium
GGCGGCGGGGGTGGACAACAGCCCGCCCCGCCCCACAATCACACGCGCCGCCCCCGCTGCCGCCGCCATTTTCAGGATCGTCTGGATGGCGCGGTCATTGAAGAACCGCCCGTCGCCGCCGACCACCAGCGTCTTGCCCGAGACACCGCCGATCCCGTTCCAGATGCTCTGGACGAAATTCTCCAGATAGCCGGGTTGCATGAACACCCGGGTTTTCTTGCGCAGGCCCGAAGTGCCGGGCTTCTGACCGTCGATGAGCTGGGTGGGATGGGTTCTGATTTGCATGATGATGTCCTGTTCAGGGGCCGTTTCGACCGGCTTGCGCCATGAGGGCGCCTGTCTGCTTCAGGCTTGGGGCCGAAATGAGGCCCGAGATCGGCAAGGGAAGCCTGCGGCACCAGTTGGGGTGTTCGTAGACCGTGCCGGGCAGGTTGGCCTGTTCGATCGCGCCGGCCAGATCCTCGCCCTGGATGGCCACCAGATGCGAGGAACAGCGCGCCAGAAAGCCGTGCATGGCGTTCATGTCGTGCCCGCCGATCAGGCTGTCGAAGGCGGCGACGTCGGCGGCGCGGTCGGCGCGGGCCGCGGGCTCGTCGCCGATCTCGCCCAGTTTTGCGCGCCAGTCGATGTCGCGCGCCTGTCGCCAGCCCTCCCAGGTTGGCAGATCATGCGTCGCCCAACTGGCCAGCGCATCGGGCGAATAGGCATCGGCTTGCAGGAAATCATTGGTGCCGTCCCAATCGCGTTCGAACATCGCGACCCGGCACCCCATCACGCCAGACTTCGCCAGCGCGCCGCGCAACCCGTCGGGTATGGTGCCCAGATCCTCGCCGATGACATAGGCGCCCGCGCGGCTGACCTCGATGCGCAGCACCGCCAGCAATTCGTCGCGCGGCATGGTGACGTAAAGCCCCGGCAGATTGTCCGGCAGCCAGAAGCTGCGCTCTAGCCCCAGGATATGGTCGATGCGCAGGATGCCGCAGTAGTCGAGCTGCTGGCGCAGGGTCTGCGCGAAGGCCGCGTAGCCGGTGGCGCGCAGCATGTCGGGGCGCATCGGCGCAAGCCCCCAGCGCTGCCCCGAGGGGCCCAGCAGATCGGGCGGCGCACCCAGGCTGACGCCCTGGGCGAACAGCCCGCGCTCGGCCCAGGTTTCGGCGCCCGAGGGGTGCGTGCCCACCGCGATATCCAGATACAGCCCAAACGCCATCCCCGCCGCTTTCGCCCGCTGTTGAGCGCCCGCAAGCTGCGTTTCAGCCATCCATTGCGCCCAGGCATGAAACCGCAGCCGCTGTCCGTGGGCGCGGGCAAAGCTTTGAACCTGCGGGCTGTGCGGGTCCTGATACTCGGCGGGCCAGCCCATCCAGTAGCCGCCATGCACCTCGCTCAGCGCCTGATAGGTGACGAACAGTTCCAGCGCCGCGCCGCCCTCGCCGCGCCAGGCCTCGAATTCCGGGTCGCCGGTGAAGCTGGCAAAGGCGTCCTCAAGCGCCGCGCGCCGCGCGCGGATCGTGGCGGTGTAGTCGATCAGATTGCCGGTTTCGGGCAGGGCATGGCCGGTCTCGACATGCAGCGTGTTCAACCGCCGCCGGTGGCTGGGCGCATAGGGGCTGTAATTGCCGGGATCGGCGGGAAAACCGGCATGAATCGGGTTGATGCCCAGAAATCCCGCACCCGAAGGCGCCAGCCCCTCGGCCAGGTCGCCAAGCTGCGCATAGCTGCCCATGCCTTGGCGGGCGCCATCCCACAGCGCGAACAGCGGCAAGGTGACGCCCCAGCGCCGGGGCGGGGCGGGCAGGCTGGGCGGGCTTGCCAGCAGATGCACGATCCAGCCATTGTGCTGGATCCGGTGGTAGCCCACGGGCAGCGGCGGCAACGGGCCTTCACCGTGCAGATCCTCGCCGGTCTCGGTCGTCAGAAGCCACGGGCCGGGGCCCCAATCGGTGGGCTGCCCCGCAGCGATGGCCAGGCTGGTGGATTGGCGCAAGGTGCCGGGCAGGGCGGCGTCAGGGTTGTCATGGCCCAATGCGGCCAGAACGGCGCGGCGGCTTTCAACCGGGGCCTCCTGCATCTGTCCCGCGCCGTCGCGGTAAACCCAGATCAGACCGGCCTTGCGGCAGGCTTCGTCCAAGTCGCTCATGCCTTGTCTTCCAACACCAGGGCGGACACCGAATGCGCGGGCACCACCACGGTGCCCAGCGGGCAGGGTTCAGGCGCGGCATCCGGTGCGTGGGAATTGATGCGCCGTGACCAGACCATACCCTCGGGGGCCCTGGGCAGGGCGATTTCTTGCACACCGCCCGCGTTGAAGGCCAAAAACACCGCGGTTTCCAGATCGGCATAGGCGGGCGTATCGCTGGCGGTGCGCATCTCCACGCAGACGAAGCTCAGCGCCGGGTCTTCCCAATCGGCGGCGGTCATGCGGCGGCCATCGGGGTGCCACCACAACACATCGGCTTGCCCGTCGGCACGCGCCTTCGAGTGAAGGAAATAGTTCTGATGCAGGATCGGATGGTTCTTTCGAAACGCGATCAGCCGTTTGGTGAAACCCAGCATCTGCGTGTCGGCCTGATCCCAGTTCAGCCAGGAAATATCGCTGTCCTGGCAATAGGCGTTGTTGTTGCCCTTCTGGCTGTGGCCGATCTCGTCGCCCGCCAGCAGCATCGGCGTGCCCTGGCTGAGCAGCAGCGTGGCCATCAGGTTGCGCCGCCGCAGCCCGCGCATTTCCACGACCTGCGGATCGTCGCTGGGGCCCTCAACACCCATGTTGTCCGAATAATTCTCGGAATGCCCGTCGCGGTTGCCCTCGCCATTGGCGGTGTTGTCCTTTTGCGCGTAGCTGACCAGGTCCATCAGGTTGAACCCGTCATGCGCGCTGATGAAATTGACGCTGCTGGTCGCCGCGCGGCCCGAATGGTCGAACTGCATGGCCGAGCCGGTGAGCCGCGCCGCCAGTTCAGGCGCGGGCTTGAAATCGCGCCGCCAGAAACGCCGCACCCCGTCGCGGAACTTGTCGTTCCATTCCATGAACGGGTGCGGGAACGCGCCCAGCTGGTAGCCGCCCGGCCCGATATCCCAGGGCTCGGCGATCAGCTTCACGCGGTTGAGCACCGGATCCTGCCGGATCGCCGCGAAGAAGGCCGAGTTGGGCTGAAAGCCGTTGTCATCGCGCGCCAACGTGGACGCCAGGTCGAAGCGGAACCCATCGACATGCATCACCTCGACCCAATAGCGCAGGCTGTCCATCACCATGCGCAGCACCATCGGGTGGTCGAGGTTCAGCGTGTTGCCGCAACCGGTGTCGTTGATGTAGTGGCGCGGGTAGGGGGCCAGGCGGTAATAGCTCTTGTTGTCGATCCCCCGGAAACTGAGCGTCGGGCCCAGTTCCGAGCCTTCGCAGGTGTGGTTGTAGACCACGTCCAGAATGACCTCGATCCCGGCGGTGTGCAGGCGGGCAACCATGTGCTGGAACTCGTTGATCTGCCCGTTCGACAGATAGCGCGGTTCTGGCGCGAAGAAGCCCAGCGTCTGGTATCCCCAGTAATTCGTCAGCTTCTTCTCGATCAGCCAGCGGTCATTCAGGAACGACTGCACGGGCAGCAATTCGATCGCCGTGACACCCAGATTGGTCAGGTGGTCAAGCGCGGCATCCGACGCGATCCCCAGGAACTTGCCCGCGTTGGGGGCGTCCATCAGATGCGAGAAGCCTTTGACATGCGCCTCGTAGATCACCGATTCATTGGCCGGGATCGCCGGTGGGCGGTCATTGCCCCAGTAAAAGCTGGTATCCTCGACCACGCATTTGGGCATGAACCGCGCGCTGTCGCGGGTGGAATAGGTCAGGTCCAGCGTCTTGGCGCCGGGGTTGTAGCCAAACAGCGCGTCGGACCAGCGCGGATGCCCGGTGATGCGCTTGGTATAGGGATCCAGCAGCAGCTTGTTGGGGTTGAAACGGTGCCCGTCCTCGGGCGCGAAGGGGCCATACACGCGGTAGCCGTAAAGCTGGCCCGGGCACAGGCCGGGCACACGCCCGTGCCAGACCCAGCCCGTGCGTTCGGGCAGTTTCAGCCGGTGCGTCTCGCGCATGCCATCAGGGGAAAACAGGCACAGTTCGACCGACGTCGCATGTTCCGAAAACAGCGCAAAATTGACGCCATCGCCGTCAAAAGTCGCGCCGATGCGGTCATGGCGCCCGCGCTCAATGGTCAGTTTCATGCTGTCTCCCTGGTCGCGTCGGTCAGGCGGGCGTAAAGCGCGGCGTAAACCGGCGCGCTGGCTTCCCAGCCGACGGGATGTTTCATCGCATTGCGTTGCAGCCGCTGGAACAGCGGGCGATCGGCATGCAGCGCACAGAGCTGCCGCAGAGCGTCTTGCAGCGCCGGCACGTCGCCCGGCCGATGGGTAATTCCGGTAGCGCAGCCCGCGGCCAGCGCGGCGCTGTTGGCATGGATCACCGTATCGGCCAGCCCGCCGGTGCGCGCGACCACCGGCAGCGCGCCGTAGCGCAGACCGTAAAGCTGGGTCAGGCCGCAAGGTTCGAACCGCGAGGGCACCAGAACCGCGTCGGCCCCGGCGAACATCCGGTGGGACAGCGTCTCGTCATAGCCGATGCGCACACCGACGCGCCCGGGATGGCGCGCGGCGGCGTTCAGCCAGGCGTTTTCCAGCCTGCGGTCGCCCGAGCCCAGCAGCGCCAGTTGCCCACCCGCGTCGATCAGCGCGGGAAGCGCCTCGAGCAGCAGGTCCAGCCCCTTCTGATCCGATAGCCGCGACACCACGATGCACAGCGGCCCGCCCTGCCGGTCCAGACCAAATTCGGCGCGCAGCGCGCGACTATTGACCGCCTTGCCGCCGGGGGCGGAAAACGGCTTGATCGCCGGGTCGGTGGCGGGGTCCCAGGTCTGCGTGTCGATCCCGTTCAGAATGCCCGACAGGTCATGGGCCCGCGCCCGGATGACCCCCTCCAGCCCCATACCGAATTCCGGCGTCGCCAGTTCACTGGCATAGGTCGGGCTGACCGTGGTCAGCGCCTGCGCGCCCATCATCCCCGCTTTCAGGGCCGAGATGTGGCCATAATATTCAAACCCGTCCACGGTGAATCCGCCTGCCGGAAGCTCCAGTGTTTTCAGTCTGGTATGGGCCGCAAGCCCGTGAAAGGCCATGTTGTGGACGGTCAGGATGGCGGGCACTCCCACCCCGATTTCCGCCATGTAGGCGGGCACCAGACCGGCCTGCCAGTCGTGCAGATGCAGCAATTCGGGCCGATAGGACTTCAAGGCGCCACCAGCGATCAGGGCCGCGGCCTTGCACAGCGCGGCAAAGCGCAGGTCATTGTCCGGCCAGTCCTTGCCGGTGGGGTCCAGGTAAAGCGAGCCATCACGGTCGAACAGGTCAGGCGCGTCCAGCACCAGCAGGTCCAGACCGGCAGAATTGGCCGCCAGAACGCGCGCCTTGACGCCCAGCAGATCGGGCAGTTCCAGCACCGTGCGGGGGCGTGTCAGCGCGGCCATGACGGCGCGGTAGCCGGGGATCAGCGTGCGGACGGCCCATCCCTGGCCCGCCAGCGCGCGGGGCAGGGCGCCGACCACATCGGCCAGCCCGCCGGTTTTCACCAGCGGCGCGCATTCCGACGCGACTGCAAGAAGCGCGCGCGCCGTCATAGACGCTCCGCACGCCGGTCGAGCATGTCTTGCGTTATCAGCGTCACGCCCCCCTCGGTGACACGGAACCACTTGCCGTCCTCGTCGGGATCGTCCCCCACCACCAGCCCGTCGGGGATGACCACGCCCCGGTCGATCACCACATTCCTGAGCCGGGCATGGCGGCTGATCGTGGCGTAGGGCAGGATCACCGCCCGATCCAGCCTCGAGTAGGAGTTGGAGTGCACGCCCGTGAAGATCATCGAGTTGCGCACCTCGGTGCCGGAAATGATGCATCCGCCCCAAATCAGCGAAGAAATCGCCACCCCGCGGCGGGATTCCTCGTTGTGGATGAATTTCGCCGGGGGCACACTTTCGGTATAGGTCCAGATCGGCCATTCGCGGTGCCACAGGTCCAGTTCCGGGTTGAAATCGGTCAGGTCGATATTGG
>CAJQNQ010000225.1 GCA_905479725.1 uncultured Paracoccaceae bacterium
ACTCCTGTAAGGTTCAGCGAACTGGGTTTGACAATCTCTGTGCGATATAGAACGACAAGACAAGCCCGCCAGTGGGTATCAACAACAGGAGAACGCAATGGCTGGAATCGTGGTTGTCGGCGCCGGTCAGGCGGGGGCCTCGCTGGTCGCGAAGCTCAGGGCGCTGGGGTATGCCGGCGATCTGACCTTGATCGGCGATGAACCCGTTCCGCCCTATCAGCGCCCGCCCTTGTCCAAGGCCTATCTGCTGGGCAAGATGGAACTGTCGCGCCTGTTCCTGCGCCCACAAGAGTATTACGCCGATCACGAGATCACCCTGCGCATGGGCGCGCAGGTAACCCGGATCGACGCTGCGCAACGGAGCCTGTGGCTGGGCGATGAGGCGCTGCCCTATGAGCAACTGGCACTGACCACCGGCGCCGAGCCTCGCCGCCTGCCGGCCGCTATCGGCGGCGATTTGCAGGGTGTCTACGCGGTGCGTCGATTGGCGGATATCGATGCGATGGCCAGCGAATTCACCGAAGGGCGCCGGGTGTTGATTGTCGGGGGCGGCTATATCGGGCTGGAGGCCGCCGCCGTTGCCGCGCAAAAAGGGCTGTCGGTCACGGTGATCGAGGCCGCACCGCGCATTCTGGGGCGCGTGGCGTCACCGGAAACGGCGGCGTTCGTGCGGGATCTGCACGGCGCGCACGGCGTCACCATCCGCGAAGGGGTCGGCCTGACGCGGCTGACCGGCGGGGCCCGCGTCACCGGCGCCGAACTGGCCGATGGCAGCGTTCTGGATGTGGATTTCGTGATTGTGGGGATCGGCGTGACGCCAGCCGGTGGCTTGGCCGCGCAGGCCGGAGTGTCGGTGGACAACGGCATCGCGGTGGATGAACTTGGCCGCACATCGGACGCGGCGATCTGGGCCGCCGGGGATTGCGCGTCCTTCGTCTATCAGGGCGCGCGGATCCGGCTGGAAAGTGTTCAGAACGCCATCGACCAGGCCGAGGCGGTGGCCGCGAACATGCTGGGCGCGGGTCAGCCCTATGTGCCGATGCCGTGGTTCTGGTCGGATCAATACGACATGAAGCTGCAAATCGCCGGTCTGAACACCGGTTATGACCGCATCATCACCCGTCAGACCGACGCGGCGCGCAGCCATTGGTATTTCGCGGGCGATCGGTTTCTGTCGGTCGATGCGATGAACGATCCACGCGCCTACATGGTTGGCAAGCGCCTGCTGGAAGGCGGAAAATCCCCGGATCCGGCGCTGATTGCCGACCCCGCGACAGACCTCAAGGCCCTGCTGAAGGCATGAGGATCGTTGGCGGCACGCATCGCGGCACGGTGTTGGCGGATGTCGGTGCGGGCGATAGTGCGGCGCATCTGCGCCCCACGTCGGACCGCGTGCGCGAGGCGCTGTTCAACATGTTGGCGCAGGGGCGCTGGGGCAATCTGGTATCCGGCCAGCGGGTGCTGGACCTGTTTGCCGGCACCGGCGCGCTGGGGCTGGAAGCCCTGTCGCGCGGGGCCACGCAGATCACGCTGGTGGATGACGGCGCGGCCGCGCGCGCGCTGATCCGGGCGAATATTGAAAAGCTGCGGGCGATGGGCGTAACGCGGCTTTACCGGCGCAACGCCACCGATCTGGGGGACAATCGCGGGCCTGGCTTCGGGCTGGTGTTCCTGGATCCGCCCTATGGCAAGGGGCTGGGTGCGCTGGCCCTGTCCTCGGCGCAGGCGGGCGCATGGCTGGCCGCGGGTGCGACACTCGTCTGGGAAGAAAACGCCCCGCAACCCGCGCCCGAAGGGTTCGAACTGCTGGACCAGCGTCGCTACGGCGAAACCTGGATCACCATCCTTCGCGCGCCGTGAGACGCGGGGATTCCCGCGACGCCGCCCGTCGCCTTACAGCACGAAACTGAACTGCCGATCCAGCGGCAGGCTGCGCGCGCGGATTCCGGTCAGATCGAACAGCGCGTTGGCCAGTGCCGCCGCGGCCGGGGGGGTGCCGGGTTCGCCACCGCCGCCCAGATGCGGGTTGGCCTCCAGCAGTCGCGTTTCGATCTGCGGTGCGCCGGACATGCGCAGCACATCGGTATCGGGGAAGTTCAACTGTTCGACCATCCCGTCGCCGAAGGTGATCTGCCCGTGCACCGCGGCGGACAGGCCGAAGATCAGGCCGCCCGCCATCTGCGCGCTCAGGATGCCCGGATCCAGCACAACCCCCGTGTCGCAGGCAACCCAGGCGCGGGCGATGCGGATCGCCCCGCCTTCGTCGCGCACCTCGACAACCTGCGCGACCGGCGTGCCGAACGACCAGGTCATTGCCACCCCGCGCCCGGTGCCGACGGGTTTGTCGCCGTCCCATCCCGACATCTCGCGCACCGCGTCCAGCACGCCGGCGGCAGCGGCGCTTTTCGGGCGCGCCAGGTCCAGCCGGAATGCAATCGGATCCCGGCCCGCCGCATGGGCCAGTTCATCGATGAAGCTTTCATGCACGAAGCCGTTGTAGCTGGACCCGACCGAGCGCCAGAAACCGACCGGCACACCCAGATCGACCGCGTGGCCGCGCATCCGGTAATTGGGGATCGCGTAGGGTTGATCCGCCAGTCCTTCGATGATGGTGCTGTCCCCGACCGGCGGCGAAACCCCGACCCAGCGCCTGAGCAACGGGTCCAGCAAGCCGGGCGTTGAAAGCCGGGCATCCATGACCACCGCCTGACCGTCATTGACCACGCCGCGCAGACGGGCAATCGCCGCCGGTCGGTAGAAGTCATGCGTCATGTCCTCTTCGCGCGACCAGGTCACTTGCACGGGCGTGCCGGGCATGGCCTGCGCGACGCGCGCCGCCAGCACCGAATAGTCGTATTCAATGCGCCGTCCGAAGCCGCCGCCCATCATGGTCGTGTGCACGGTCACGGCCGCGGATGGCAGGCCGACGGCTGCGGCGACCGCATCGCGCTGACCGATCGGCGCCTGGCTGGGGGACCACAGATCCAGCGCGTCGCCGGTAAACAGCGCGGTGGCGTTCATCGGCTCCATCGTCGCGTGGGCCAGGAAGGGCAGGCGGTATTCGGCCTCGATGACGGTGCCGGAATGGGGGCCATCGGCGTCACCGTCATCGCGCCCGGTGATGTCGGGATCGGTGTCGAACCCGGCGACCAGGGCGGTGTCGATTTCGGCGCTGGTGGCGGGGTAGGGGGCCGGACCCCAGTCGATTTGCGCAGCCTGCGCCCCTTGAAAGGCCAGCCACGTGTTGCGCGCAATGACGGCGATGCCGGTGCCCAGGTCGATCACCCGCTCAACGCCTTCGATCGCCAGCGCCGGGGCCGGGTCGAAGCGCAGCATCGCGCCGCCCAGCCGGGGCGACATGCGGATCGTGGCGAATTTCATCCCCTGCAGCCGGGTATCGATGCCGTAATTGGCGGTTCCCGTGGATTTGGCGGGGATGTCCGGGCGGGGCAGGGCGGTGCCCAGCAGCCGCCAGTCCGAACGCGGACGCGGATCCACTTGTGGCGGGTCGACGCGGGCGGCGGCCTCGGCCAGTTCCGCATAGGTCAGGCTGGTGCCATCGCGCGCGATCACCGATCCGTCTTGCGTGCGCAGGGTTTCGACGGGTTCATTCAGCCGCTCGGCCGCCGCCAGTTTCAGCGCCTCGCGCGCGCTGGCCCCGGCATGGCGCATCTTGCCCCAGCCGTCGCGCATGCTGGTGGATCCGCCGGTGATCTGCGTGCCGAACAGCTTTCCGACCTGTCCCAATGCCGCGCCAAGCGACCGCCGCCACGCCGCGCGCTCATAGTCGAATCCGCCCACCGCGCTTTCCAGCAGGGCGCCGTTGTAATAGGCCGCCGAGGCCGGGCCATGGGCGATCTTCACGCTTTGCCACGGCACGTCGAGTTCCTCGGCGACCATGGCCGCCAGCGTGGTTTGCGCGCCCTGTCCCATATCCGCGCGGCCCGAGACCACGGTGATGCCATCCGCGTCGATCACCAGGAAAGCGTTCAGTGCCGTGCCGTCCTGGGGGGTCAACGGATTGGGCACCGGTTGGCGAATCTTGTAGACGCCAAACGCCACCCCGCCGGCAACCGCGACCGAGGCGACAAGAAAGCTGCGGCGGGTGATCGTGCCCAGTTTGCCCATCACGCCCCCTCCGCCATGACCGCGGCCGCGTCATGGATCGCCGCACGGATCCGCCCGTAGGTGCCGCAGCGGCACAGGTTGCCGGCCATGGCGCTGTCGATGTCGGCATCCGTGGGGGTCGGTGTCGTTGCCAGCAGCGCGGCGGCCTGCATGATCTGACCGGACTGGCAATAGCCGCATTGCGCCACCTGATGCCGGATCCAGGCGTCTTGCAGCGGATGCAGGGCCGCGGGCGTGCCCAGCCCCTCGATGGTGGTCACCGGCCCCCAGACATCGGCCAGCGCAATCTGGCAACTGCGCACGGCTTCGCCGTCGATATGCACCGTGCAGGCCCCGCAGGCCGCCACGCCGCAGCCGTATTTGGTGCCGGTCAGGCCGATTTCATCGCGCAGCACCCACAACAAGGGCACGTCGCCTGGCGCGTCCGTGCTGCGCGGGGATCCGTTGATCGTCAGATGTGTTGTCATGCCGGGCTCCGGTGGAGGCGATTATGGCTTCATGACAAAATAGGCTCAGAATGTCAGGATGTAAATTGACAAAATCTACGCATACTGTCAGACCGTGAAAATGGCCGTCACCACCGCCCGAGCCCCCGCCTCAGATACCCGCCGCGACGCGATCCTGCTCGCGGCGTTCGAGGCGTTTCGCCTGTATGGCTACCGGCGCACGGCGATGGAAGATATCGCCACGGCTTCGGGTATGTCGCGGGCGGCGCTGTATATGCATTTTCGCAACAAGGAGGACGTATTTCGCACCTTGTTGCAGGCCTATTTCTCGCGGATGGCGACCTTTCTGGACGCGGCGCTGACCCCTGGTCTGCCGCCCGCACAGGCGATGGATGTGGTGTCGGCGATCAAGACAGGCCCCGAGATGCAGGCGCTGATGGACTCGCCCCATGGTGCGGAATTGCTGGATGCCCATCTGTCCCAATGCGCTGACCTGATCGACAGCGGCGAGGCGCGGTTTGTCACGTTGCTGGCCGATTGGTTGCGCAGCGAAGCCGAGGCCGGGACCGTGACGCTGCGCCCGGACGGCGCCGATGCCGAGGGCGTCGCCCGCACGATCATCGCGGCGCTGCACGGGCTCAAGCGCCCGGGCATCGCCTATGCCGAATTTGTCGAGGATGTGCACCGGCTGTCGGCGCTGTTCGGGCACGCGCTGACCCCCGCGCCGTAAACCCGGCGGATTGCGGGACGGCCCGGAGACCGGGCAATGGGGCTCTTGCGCGGTCCGATGGTGTGGTGTGCCTCACAGTTCGGTTCGCAGATGCCACAATTCCGGGAACAGTTCGACCTCCAGCATCCGGCGCAGATACTGCACGCCGGCGGTGCCCCCGGTGCCGCGCTTGAAGCCGATCACGCGTTCCACCGTGGTCACATGGTTGAAACGCCAGCGGCGGAAATAATCTTCGAAATCCACCAGCTTTTCGGCCAGTTCGTATAGTTCCCAATGCGACTGCGGGTGCTCGTAGACGGTCTGCCACGCAGCTTTGACACCAGCACTGACCTGCCATGGCTGCCGCACATCGCGGTTCAGAACCTCGGACGGCACGGGCAGGCCCGCCTTGGCCAGCAGCCGCAGCGCGGTGTCATAAAGCGACGGGCGCGCCAGTTCCGACTGCAACAGCGCCAGGATGTCGGCGCGGTGCTCATGCGGGCGCAGCATCGCCGGGTTGCGGTTGCCGACAGCGAATTCGATCAGCCGGTATTGCCAGGACTGAAAGCCCGACGATTCCCCCAGCCCTTGCCTGAAATGCGTGTATTCGCTGGGCGTCATGGTGCGCAGAACGTCCCACGCGTTGTTGAGCTGCTCGAAGATGCGCGCCACGCGGGCCAGCATCTTGAAAGCCAGCCGCGTTTCGCCCTGCTCCAGATGCGCGCGCGCGGCGTTCAGTTCATGCAAGGCCAGCCGCATCCACAGCTCGCTGGTCTGGTGCTGGATGATGAACAGCATTTCGTCATGCGCGCCGGTGCGCGGGTTCTGTGCGGTCAGGATGGCGTCGAGCGACAGGTAGTCGCCGTAAGACATGCGGTCGTCAAAGGCCATCTGCGCGCCGTCGCGCGCGGGATCATAGGGATCGGTCATGGGAACCTCGGGTGTGGGAATGCGTGAAGGGGCGGGCTAAGGCCCCCGGCGCGCATTTCGCGTTCCGGTCATCGCCAGCCGACGCCAGACCGATACCCAGCCAGACGGGCGGCACAACGGGGGCAGGGCGGGGTGCGGATGCATGGCGCGACGGTATCGCCGCGCGGATGCACACTCAAGCCCTGCAGTTGACCGCATGCCATGAAAAAGGGCGCCAACCCCTGGAGTGGTTGACGCCCGTCTTCGAACCCGTTGGTTCGCTGCGCGGAAGATCAGGCCGCGGTCTTTTTCACCGGCCGGCCGGCATAGGTCATGTCGCCGACGCGCACCACCATCAGCCCGTTGGGCGTGGTGCGGACAAACTGCCCCTGGATGCTCAGGTAATGGCCGATCATGATGGTCGAAAGCATGGTGTTCCCCTTACTCAGTAGCCTGAATATTGCCACAATTGAGTCCGGGTTTCCAGCAATTTGACACAATTACGCCATATTTTTCAGATGATTAAGGCCGCCTTTGTTTCAATGATACGCTATTATTGCGCGCGCGCGACCGGATTGTAGATACGTTTTCACCAATCGCCCAGGGGCCCGCGCGCGGGGTCAGAGCCAGTCTCGCAGGATCAGAGCCAGTCGCGCAGGATCGGAATCAGCGGGATATCGGCCGGGGGCATGGGGTAGTCGCGCAGATCCCGGGCGCGCACCCATTTGAGCGCCTGTCCTTCGCGCGGTGTAACGATGCCGGCCCATTTGCGGCAGGCGAACAGCGGCATCAGCAGGTGAAAATCGGGGTAGCTGTGGCTGGCGAAGGTCAGCGGCGCCAGGCACGAGGACCAGGTGTCGATCCCCAGTTCCTCGTGCAGTTCCCGGATCAATGCCACTTCGGGCGTTTCGCCCGGTTCAACCTTGCCGCCTGGAAACTCCCACAGGCCGGCCATCGACTTGCCTTCAGGGCGCCGGGCCAGAAGGATCCGCCCGTCGGTGTCGATCAGGGCGACGGCGGACACGAGAACGGTTTTCATGTGCGGATTCTTTCATCGAAGCGGGGAGGGGGGCGTTGCCCCCATGCGGGCCGCTGGCCCGCATTCCCCCAGAGTATTTTCGGCAAGATGAAGTCGGCAGGTCAGGAGCGGTAATCGGCGTTGATGTCGATGTAGCGATGCGTCAAATCGCAGGTCCAGACCGTGGATTTTCCTGTGCCCAGCCCCAGATCGACGCCGATTTCCAGTTCATCGCCTTTCATGTAGGCTGCCGCGTCGGCTTCGGTGTAGTCAGGATCCACCATTCCGTTGCGCGCGACCGAGATGCCGCCAAAGCGGATCGACAGCAGATCCCGGTCGGCGGCGGCGCCGGATTTGCCGACCGCCATGACCACGCGGCCCCAGTTGGCGTCTTCGCCCGCCACGGCGGTCTTGACCAGCGGCGAATTGGCGATGGCCATGGCGCAGCGTCGGGCATCGGCGTCATCCGCCGCGCCGGTCACGGTCACGGTGATGAACTTCGTCGCCCCTTCGCCGTCGCGGATCACCTGATGTGCCAGGTCCGTCATCACGGCGTCCATGGCGCGGGTGAACGCGCGTCCGGCGGCCGAGCGCATGTCACCGATTTCCGGGCCCTGACCGGTTGCCGCGACCAGCAGCGTGTCGGATGTGGAGGTGTCGCTGTCGACGGTGATGCAGTTGAAGCTGCTTTTCGTCAGGCGGCTGACGACGCCCTGCAACCGCGACTGGCCGATCCTGGCGTCGGTGAAGATGTAGACCAACATGGTCGCCATGTCCGGTGCGACCATGCCCGAGCCCTTGGCGATTCCGGCGATATGCACCGTCTTCCCGTCAACCTCGAAGGTGGCCATCGCGCCCTTGGGGAAAGTATCCGTGGTCATGATCGCCCGGGCGGCACCGGCAATGGTGTCGGGCTGCAACCCTGCGATCAGATCATCCAGCCTGGCCTCAATCCGTTCATGCGGCAGCGGTTCGCCGATCACGCCGGTGGACGAGGTAAAGACGCGAGTGGCGGGGATGCCCATTTTCTGTGCCAATGCGGTGGTCAGCGCCTCGACCGAGGCCTGGCCGCGCGCACCGGTAAAGGCATTGGAATTGCCCGAATTGACCAGGATCGCGGCCCCCTGATCGGCCCCGTTGCCCGCGCCGATCTTTGCCTGAGCGTCCCTGACCGAGGCCGAGCGCGTGGCCGACCGGGTAAAGGTGCCGGCGACCACGCTGCCGGGCGCCAGCCGGGCCAGCATGACATCCGCGCGTCCCTGGTATTTCACGCCCGCCTGCGCGGTGGCGAAGTCGACGCCGGCAATGACCGGCAACGGCGGAAACCCGTCCTTGGGGGCCAGCGGCGAGACGATGACCTTTCTGGCCATGGGCGCGGTCAGGGAGCGCAGTTCCTCGGCCAGCGCCCTTGCGCGGGATTTCCACTTCCTGGCCTTCTTGAGATGCTTCGACGCTTTGGGCGTGTCGGTTTTCTTGGTCTTCCTGGCCATCTGGGGCAATCCTTCGTCACGAAAATAGCCCGCACCCCGGGGGGCGCGGGCCGGTGATGGCGTTGAAAATACGCCTTGTGCGCTTATTCGTCCAGCAGATCGAACTGGCTGAGCAGCGCCGGATCCAGATCGCCGGACAGATTTTCAACGCGGGCGTCCGCACGCAGCGTGTCGACGGCGGCGCGCGTGGCATCGCGCTGCAACTGGTTGGTCAGTTCCTGGCTGACTTCCTCGAGCGGCGGGACAGAGGCCACGCGGGTTTCCATCAGATTAATCACGTGCCAGCCGAATTGGGTCTGCACCGGATCGGAAATCTGGCCGGGT
>CAJQNQ010000226.1 GCA_905479725.1 uncultured Paracoccaceae bacterium
TCGGCGCCTCGCCGGATCTCGCGCATGAGGCCGCCGAAATCGCCAAGGCCGACTTGCAATCCGCCATGGTCGGCGAGTTCCCGGAACTGCAGGGCACCATAGGCGTCTACTACGCCCGCAAGGCCGGCCTGCCCGACGCCGTGGCCAATGCCTGCAAGGCGCATTACCAGCCGCTCGGCCCGTCCGATGAAGTCCCGACCGAACCCGTGTCCGTCGCCGTCGCCCTGGCCGACAAGATCGACACGCTGACCGGCTTCTGGGCGATCGATGAGAAACCCACCGGCTCCAAAGACCCCTTCGCCCTGCGCCGCGCCGCGCTGGGGGTGATAAGATTGGTGCTGGGGAATGGGGCGCATCTGGCACTTAACGAAGTGTTTGCAAAGGCCAATGACGTTGCTGGCCCGCGTGAGGGCGCTTTCGCGGACGTCAATGAGCTTCTCGCCTTCCTCCACGACCGTCTCAAGGTCTTCCTGCGCGACGATGGCATCCGCCACGACGTCATCGACGCCTGCCTCAGCCTTTCAGACAGCGCGCCTTCGGGCACGACGCGCGGCAACGACGACCTCACCCTCTTGGTCACCCGCGCCCGCGCCCTGTCGGACATGCTGAAAACCGATGACGGTGAAAACCTGCTCCAAGGCTACAAGCGGGCCACCAACATCCTGACCCAGGCCGAAGCCAGGGACGGCGTCGAATATTCCTTCGGCGCGGACGTCAAATTCGCCGAAACCAACGAAGAGCGCGCGCTGTTCAAAGCCCTCGACATCGCCGAAGCCGCCATCACCCCGGCCATGCAGGCCGAGGATTTCGCCACCGCCATGACCGCCATGGCGCAACTGCGCGCTCCCATCGACGCCTTCTTCGATGCGGTGCAGATCAACACCGACAACCAGGTCCTGCGCCGCAACCGTTTGAACCTGCTGTCGCGTATACGCACCATCTGCGGCGGGGTCGCCGACCTCACCAAACTGGACGGCTGACCCCTTCATCTTTCCGCAAATACTCCGGGGGCGGGGCCGCAGGCCCCGGTGGGGGCAGCGCCCCCGCGCCGGGGCGCAAGGCCTGGCCAAGGCGGTTCCAACCGCCTTCCTGCTTCATCCCCGACTGGTCGGATTTTCTGCGCCTGCACGAAATACTGCGCTTGCACGGTGCGTCGATAAGCCTATCCTGCGCCCGGCAGGAGCGCGCCATGTCAAACAAGAACCTCAGCCTCGTGGATTATTCGGAAATCACCGTCTCGGCGTCCATTACGCTGCGCTCGCATGGCTGGCGGGCGAAATGCCTGCAGCGGCTGATCCGCCTGGATCTGCCGGTGCCAAAGACCGTCGCCCTGTCCTTCGAGGCCGTGCGCGCCATCGCTGCGGCGGGGCGGCGTCCGGACCTGCGCGCGCTCATCACCCGGTTTGATCCGACGCAATTGCTGTCCGTGCGCCCGTCGGCCGGCAACCCCGATTGGGGCGGCCCCGGGGCGATCCTGAATATCGGCATGAACGATGCCCGCCACGCGCAGATTTCCGATGAATTCGGCGAACCCACCGCCACCGCGCTTTATCTGGCCTTTGTCCAGTCCTACGCACAGCATGTCGCGCGGCTGGATCCGGATATGTTCGCGCCATCCGAACCCTGCCTGCCCGCTTTGCAAGCCGCGCTGCGCGACTATGAAATGGAAATGGACGAGCCCTTTCCACAAGATCCCCAACAGCAGCTTGCCGAGGTGTTGCGCTCCATGGCCCGCGCCTGGGAAGGCACATCCGCCCATCTGCTGCGTCAGGCCAAGGGCGCGCCGGACAATGCCGGTCTGGGGTTGGTCGTGCAGGCCATGGCGGGCGGTTTTGGCACGGCGGAATCCGGGGCCGGGGTGATCCAGTTCATCGATCCCGTGACCGGCGAGGCGCAGATCACCGGGCGCTACGCGGTGCGCGGCGAGGGGCGCGATGCGGTTTCGAACAATCCGCAGGCGCTGTATCTGACCCGCGATCCGCGCGGCCAGTCGCTCGAGGAGCAATACCCCGACGCCTTTGCCCAGCTTGTTGCGCATGGCGCAGTCTGCCGCGAAAAGCTGCGCGAGGAAATGCAGATCGAATTCACCATCGTGCAGGGCAAGCTTTGGGTGCTCGACGCGCTGAAGGTGCCGCGTTCCAGCCGCGCGTCGGTGGCTGTGGCGGTTTCTCTGGCCGAGGACGGCGTGATTTCCCGCAACGAGGCCCTGATGCGGGTCACACCGCGCGCCCTGTCCGAAATGCTGCACCGCCAGGTCGATTCACGCGGCAAGCGCGATGTGGTCGTGCGCGGCATTGCCGCCAGCCCGGGCGCATCGACCGGGCGGATCGTCTTTTCCTCGCAGGCCGCGCAATCCGCCGATGCGCGCGGCGAGGCCTGCATCCTTGTGCGCCGCGAGACCTCGCCCGAGGACATTCGCGGCATGCATGCGGCGACTGGCGTGCTGACCGAGCGCGGCGGCATGACCAGCCACGCGGCGGTGATCGGGCGCGGCCTGGGCCTGCCTTGCATCGTTGGCGCGACGGGCATGCGGATCGACAGGAAGTGCCGCCGGGTTGAAACCGGTCGGCATGTGCTGAACGAAGGCGACGTGATCACCATCGATGGCACCAGCGGCGAGGTTCTTCTGGGCGCCGTCGATCTTCTGGAGCCCGCGCAGGATGCCGGCTTTGCGACCCTGCTGACCTGGGCCGATGCCGTGCGCGACATCGGTGTGCGGGCCAATGCCGATACCCCGGCCGACGCCCGGATCGCGCGCGACTTCAAGGCCGAAGGCATCGGCCTGTGCCGGACCGAGCACATGTTCTTCGAGGATGACCGCCTGACCGTCATGCGAGAGATGATCTTTGCCGACACGGCGTCGGACAGGGCCGCGGCGCTGGTCCGTCTCTTGCCGATGCAGCGGTCGGATTTCATCGAGCTGTTTTCGATCATGCAGGGATTGCCGGTCTGCATTCGCCTGCTGGACCCGCCGCTGCATGAATTCCTGCCACACACCAAGGAGGGGATGCGCGAACTGGCCGATGCGCTGGACCTGCCCTTGTCCGAAGTCACCCGCCGATCCGAGGATCTGGCCGAATTCAACCCGATGCTGGGATTGCGCGGCGTCCGGCTGGGTGTGACCGTGCCCGAGATCTACGAAATGCAGGCCCGCGCCATTTTCGAGGCGACCGTGGAAACCGGCCGCCGGGGCGAAAAGGTGGTGCCGGAAATCATGATCCCGCTGGTATCCGCCATGCGCGAGGTCGAATTGGTGAAAGCCCGGGTGGACGCGGTGGCCGCCGCCGTCCGCGTCGAACAGGGCACCGCGTTCGAATACCGGCTGGGGGTGATGGTGGAAACGCCGCGCGCCGCGCTCAGGGCTGCTGAAATTGCGCAGCACAGCGATTTCATGTCCTTCGGCACCAATGACCTGACACAGATGACCTATGGCATGTCGCGCGACGATGCCGGGCGTTTCATGTCCTATTACGTGCAGGCGGGCGTGTTTCCCGAAGATCCGTTTCATGTGCTCGATACCGATGGGGTGGGCGAATTGCTGTTGCTGGCGGCGGAACGCGGTCGCGGGGCCCGCGAGGGGCTGACGTTGTCGATCTGTGGCGAGCATGGGGGCAGCCCCGAATCGATAGCCTTCTGCCGTGACGCCGGGTTCGATTATGTCAGTTGTTCGCCTTTCCGGGTGCCCGTAGCCCGCCTTGCTGCGGCGCAGCTTGCGATCGGCGGAAAGGACAGTGACGATACCATGCCGGAGCTTCGTTGACCGCGTCCCTGGCCGGCGCGCAGCCTTGAACAGCCTGACGAAAACGCCGCCGATCTTGGCGCAGACGCTGGCCGGGTGCGGCTTTACGCGGCGGTGCGGCAATTCGCGCCCTGCATCACTGGCGGCTGCCCCGCCGGATTGATGGACTTGCAACGCCTTTTGAGGTATCCATCAGGATGTGGCGGGAGTCCCCCGGGGGGGGAAGCCAAGCCGCCAGAACTGAATGCCACGACCCCAGGGCCCTTGAAGACGGGGTCGCCCGATGCCGCAGGTCTGCCTATTTCAGGCTGTCTTCGGCTGCCAGAGGATGGACGTAATGGGACTTGTGAATGGACTTGCGCGCCTTTCCGGCGCCGCATTTCTTGCGCTGTCATTGACCGGTCCGGTCGCCGCCGAGATTCCGGTCGAACAAAGCCTTGCGATGGCCTTGAGCGCCGAACGCTCGGCGATGCGCGGCGTATCGGGCAGCCTGGTCAGCCGCGTGACGTCCCCGTTGCCTGAGAATGCCGAGATCGCGCGGTATGACGAGGATGTGCTGCTGGCGCTTCCGCAGTCCAACGACCCCGAAGTCACCTGTCTGGCTCAGGCCATTTACCACGAAGCGCGGGGCGAGGAATTGCTGGGGCAGTTTGCCGTGGCCGAGGTCATTCTGAACCGGGTCGAGCTGTCCAACTATCCGGACTCCGTGTGCGGCGTTGTCCGCCAGAACGCCAACCGCCGCAACGCCTGCCAGTTCAGCTATGCCTGTGACGGTCGCCCGGATACGATGACCGAACCGCGTGCGCGCCGCCTGGCCGGAGCGATAGCACAGGTGATGATTTCGGGCGCGCCGCGCGAACTGACGGACGGCGCGACGCATTTCCATACCACCGGCGTGAGGCCACGCTGGTCGCGCACATTCCAGCGCACCGCGCAATACGGCGCGCACCTGTTCTACCGCGAGCCCGTTCGGCTTTCGAGCAACTGATCCTGAGGCGGATCCGAAGAGCGCCCCCCAGACGCCCAACCCAATTGGGCGGTTGCAGGAAACCTGTCGCCAAACGACGCCCCGACGCCGCAACTGGAGGGTGCGCGGACAGTATGACCCTCTAGAACCCGGCGCATAATGTCCGACTGCACGAGGCGAGCATGAGCAGCGAGAGCCATCTGGCCTTTGCCCATCCCGAAGAACGCGCCGAAGCCACGGCATCCGCCGCGCCGCGCGACCGCATTTCCCTGCGCGACTACGCGGTCGAGGCCGAGATCGGTGCCTTTCAGACCGAGCGCGGGCAGACCCAGCGCCTGATGTTCAATGTGGTGGTGGAAGTGCGTCCGCAATCTTCCCCGGTGAGCGATGATGTGGACAAGATCATGTCCTATGACCGCATCACCGAAGCGATCACCGATGAACTGGCGTCAGGCCGCGTCAATCTGCTGGAAACCCTGGCCGAGCATATCGCGGAACGGATCCTAGCCGCGCCGCAGGCGATGCGCGCTTTCGTGCGGATCGAGAAGCTGGATCGCGGCCCGTTCAAACTGGGCGTGGATATCGTGCGCACCCGGGCGGCCAATCCGGTTCTGGCGGCCGGCGATGACGCGGCACTGCACCCGGTCGTGTGTTTCATCGACAATCAGGCGCTTGCCGCCGATGACCTGGAAGCCCGGCTGGACGCCTTGAAGGCGCGGGGCGCGCCGGTGGTTCTGTGCGTCGGCATGCCCGAGGGCGCGGTGGCGCAGAGCGGTGTCACGGCGGTCCAGCGGCGCATCGACCTTTTGGCAATCGAACAGAACGCCTGGCGGCTGGCGGCGCGTGATCGGCGCTGCCTGGTGGTGGACTCGCGCACCGAAATCGACTGGGCGATCCGGCAGGGGCTGATGATCGTCTGGGCGCCGTCGAAACTGGTGCTCGACGCCGCGGACGGCCCGCTGGACCGTGCGGCCAATGGTCCGGCGCTGGCGCTCTGGCTGGCGGAAACGCTGGCCGCGCGCTGCCTGGTGGTGCCGGCTGGCAGTCGCTTGTCGGCAGGAAGCCGCGTGCCGGTCGAAACATTCCCGGCCTGACCCGTTCAGCCCCTTGCCAAGCCCCGCGCGCTTGGCTTACCCGACAGGCATGAGCGTTCCTCACCCGCGTGCCCGCACCGATCTGCCCCGCCCGGATGGCGCCTTGCCGCTGGCCGGCTCGGCTCATGTGTGGTTCGAACCGGGCGTCGGCGCCGCGCCTGGATTGTCGCAACCGCGCCTGGTTTTGCCGGATCTGCCGACTGACCGCCCGCTGGTGATGGGGATCATCAATGTCACGCCGGACAGTTTCAGCGATGGCGGCACCCTGCGGAACCTGGACGAGACGCTGCGCCGGGTGCGCGCCATGGTCGATGCGGGGGCCGATATCCTGGATGTCGGTGGCGAATCCACGCGCCCCGGTGCGGCCGAGGTGCCCGTGGCCGACGAAATCGCCCGCACCATTCCGGTGATCGCCGCGCTGCGGGCCGCCGGAATCACTACGCCCGTGTCCATCGATACGCGCAAGGCCCGCGTCGCCGAAGCGGCGCTGGAGGCGGGGGCGCAGATTATCAACGATGTGTCAGCCCTGACCTGGGACCCCGATCTGGCGCGACTCGCCGCCGAGGCCCGGGTGCCGGTCTGCCTGATGCACGCGCAGGGCACACCGCAGACCATGCAGGCCGATCCGCGCTATGACGATGTGCTGGCCGAAGTGTATGGCTTTCTGGCCCAGCGCATGGATGTGGCAGTTGCCGCCGGCATAGACCCCGCGCGTCTGATCGTCGATCCGGGTCTCGGCTTTGGCAAGACGCTGACCCACAACCTGACGCTGTTGCAGGGCCTTTCACGGTTTCACGGCCTGGGGGCGCCGATCCTGCTGGGCGCGTCGCGAAAGCGATTCATCGGCACGCTGTCGGGCGTGGAAATGGCCGCCGACCGGATGCCCGGGTCGCTGGCCGTGGCGCTGATGGCGGCAGGGCAGGGGGCGCAGATCCTGCGTGTCCATGACGTGGGGGCAACGGTTCAGGCACTGGCGCTGTGGCGGGCGCTGACCGTGGTTGCATGAAAGTTTATTTCGGAGAGCGTAGATGAGCAGGAAATTCTTTGGCACCGATGGTGTGCGCGGGCAGGCCAATACCCACCCGATGACCGCTGAAATGGCACTGAAACTGGGTGCAGCGGCGGGCCGCTACTTTCGCCAGGACGGGCTGAACGGGCACCGCGTGGTGATCGGCAAGGACACGCGGCGGTCTTGCTACATGATCGAGAACGCGTTGACCGCGGGCCTGTGCTCGACCGGCATGAACGTGCTGTTGCTGGGCCCGGTGCCGACCCCCGCCGTCGGCCTTCTGACGCGCTCGATGCGGGCCGATCTGGGCATCATGATTTCCGCCAGCCACAACCCGGCGACGGACAATGGCATCAAGTTCTTTGGCCCCGACGGGTTCAAGCTGTCCGACGAGGCCGAACTGGAGATCGAGTCGATTCTGGAGGGCGAGATCGACCTGGTTCCGCCGCTGGAAATCGGGCGCGCCAAGCGCATCGACAGCGGTCTGGGCCGTTATATCGAATACGCCAAGACGACCCTTCCGCGCGGCGCCAGCCTGAAGGGCCTGAAAGTGGTGATCGACTGCGCGAACGGCGCCGCCTACAAGGCCGCGCCCGAGGTGTTGTGGGAACTGGGTGCCGAGGTGATCCCGGTAGGTGTCAGCCCTGACGGCTACAACATCAACAAGAATGTCGGCTCGACCATGCCGGGTGCCGCCGCCGAGACCGTGGTAGCGCACGGCGCGGATGTCGGTATCTGCCTGGACGGCGACGCGGACCGTGTGCTGATCCTGGACGAACACGGTCATGCCGCCGATGGCGATCAGATCATGGCGCTTCTGGCGCGCCGTTTCGCCGAGGCAGAGCGCCTGAACGACGGCACGCTGGTGGCGACGGTGATGTCCAACCTGGGGCTTGAACGCTTCCTGCAAGGCCATGGCCTGAACCTGGAGCGCACCGGCGTCGGCGACCGCTATGTCGTTGAAAAGATGCGCGAGCGGGGCCTGAACCTGGGCGGCGAGCAATCTGGCCATATCGTGATGACCGACTACGCCACCACTGGCGACGGGCTGATAGCCGGCCTGCAATTCCTGATGGCGCTGGCCGATATCGGCCAGCCGGCCAGCGCCCTGACCCGTCAATTCCAGCCCGTGCCGCAGAAATTGCGCAATGTGCGCTTTGGGCCGGGGCAAACCCCGATGGAGGCCGATCGCGTCAAGGCGGCGATCATCGCCGCTGAACTGCGGCTGAAGGGTTGCGGGCGGCTCTTGATCCGCAAATCCGGGACCGAACCCCTGGTCCGGGTGATGGCCGAATGCGAGGACGAGGCGATGCTGGATGATATTGTCGCCGGACTGGTCGGTGAAATCGAGGCCGCGCTGTAATGCCCCGCGCGGGCGTCAGCGGCCGACCCGCCCTATTTTGGCGCGGCTGACCAGCAGACCGGCAAAGATCAACGCCAAAGCGATCAGGAATTGCGGCGGCAGCGGTTCGGCCAGGATCAGCGTGCCGAAGATCACCGACCAGATCGGCACATGATAATTGGTCTGGGTCAGAAAGGTCGGCCCGGCGGTGCGGATCACATGCACCAGGATCAAGGTCGCCAGCGCGGTCGGCAGGGCGCCAAGATACCCGACCGACGCCAGGGCGCTTGGCGGCGGAAGCTGCGCGGGCAGCCCTTCGACCAGCAGCGCCACGGGCAGGATCAGAACGCTGGCGATCAGCAGTCCGGCGGTGCTGAAGGCGATCGGATCAACCGTCGGGCTGCGCCGGGTGATGATCGCGCCGATCGCATAGGACAGCGTGGCGCCGATGGCCGCCAGGCGCGCCAACGCCACCCAGTCGCCCTGCGCGGGGACCAGCGCATCGGTGCCGATCAGCACCACCACGCCCGCCATGCCCAGCGCGAACCCGATCACGCGCGGCACCGTCAGCCGCTCGCCCGGCAACAACGCATGGGCCAGCACCAACGTGAACAGCGGGACCATGGCCATGCTGATCCCCGCGAACCCGCTGGTCACATATTGCTGCGCCCAGGACAAAAGCGAAAAGGGCAGGACGTTGCTGAACAGCGCCATGCCGGTCGCGTGCAGCCAAACCTTGCGGTCCCGTGGCAGCGGCAACCGGCGCCACAGGCACAGCACCGACAGAATAAGGGCCGCAAGCACGATGCGCCCGGTGGCGACGCCAAACGGCCCGATGCCGTCCAGCGCGATCTGCACCGTCAGAAACGATCCACCCCAGATCACGCCCAGCGCGAAGATCTCGATCCAGTTGATCGGGGTCGGACGGGACGGCGCGTCAATGGCGGTCATGGTGGAAAGACCCTCGGG
>CAJQNQ010000227.1 GCA_905479725.1 uncultured Paracoccaceae bacterium
GCGGCTGGTGGTGACATCCTCGGGCGCGGCCTATGGCTATCACGCCGACAACCCCGTGCCGCTGTCCGAGGCCGCGCCGCTGCGCGGCAACCCGGAATTTCCCTATGCCGACCACAAGCGCCAGGTCGAGGAGAGTCTGGCGCGCGCCCGCGCCGATCATCCGGCGCTGGAACAGGTGGTGCTGCGCGTCGGCACGGTGCTGGGCGAGGGGGTGGAAAACCAGATCACCGCGCTGTTCCGCCGCCCTCGGCTGCTGGCGGTGGCCGGGTCGGACAGCCCGTTCGTGTTCATCCACACCGATGATCTGGGGGCGATCCTGATCCGTGCGGCGGGCGACGGTCCGGCGGGGATCTTCAACGTCGCGGGGGACGGGGCGATGACGGTGGGCGACCTTGCCCGCGCCCTGGGCAAGCCGGTGCTGACCCTGCCGCCCGCGCTGTTGCGCGCCGCGCTGGCGGTGGCGCGGCCCCTTGGGCTCAGCCGCTACGGCCCTGAGCAGGTGCGCTTCCTGCAATACCGCCCCGTGCTCGACAACACCGCGCTGAAGGAACGGTTCGGCTACACTCCGGCGCTGACATCGGCGCAGGTGTTCGCGCGCTGGCAGGCGTGGGCGGGGCTATGAAAACCGCGGTGATCAGCGGCGGCGCCGGGGGGCTGGGCCGGGCGGTGGCCGCGCAGCTTCAGGCGCAAGGCTGGTTTTGCGCGCTGCTGGACCTGCCGGGCGGGTTTGGCGATCTGGCGGCGCACGCCACCCAAAGCCTGCATCCCTGCGACGTGACCGATCCCGCGCAGATCGCCCGGACATGCGCCGATATCCGGGCTGCGCGGCCATCGGTGGATCTGGTGATCTACAACGCGGGTGTGACCCTGATCGCGCCCTTTGCCGATGTTCAGGCCAGTGCGCATCGGCGGGTGTTCGACATCAACTACTGGGGCGCGGTGAACCTGGCCGGCGCGCTGCTTGCGGACGTGCGCGCGGCGCGCGGCACGCATCTGGCGATCACGTCGGTGGCCGGGTTCGCGCCGCTCAGGCACCGCACGGCCTATGCGGCCTCGAAACATGCGATGACCGGGTTCTTTGCGTCCCTGCGCGGCGAGGAAGCCGATTTTGGCGTGCGCACGGTGCTGGCCGCACCGTCTTTCGTGAACACCAATCCCGGCGCGGCTTTCGATGCACAGGGCCTGGGGCGGCCAGGCGCTGCGATGGACGGGATCGATCAGATGATGCCTGAGCAGGCCGCGCAGATCATCCTGGCGGGGTTGGACAAGGGGCGTGAATTCATCCCGGTGGGGCGCGTGGCCTGGCTGGCCTGGTGGGTCAATCGGCTGGCGCCGCGCCTTTATGAACGCCAGATGTTGAAGTCCATCGCGCGCGAATCCGCTTGACGGGGCGCCCAAAGCCGCTTGGGATACGGTCATGCGTATCGCTTCCCTTGCCCTGCCGCTGCTGTCGCTGTCACTGATCCTGTCTGGTTGCGGGCGGGCCCTGACGGCGAACGAAACGGAACTGGCCAGCCGGCTTTTCGGCAGCGGGTTCGATGCGACGCAGGCGCGCATCGGGTCGTCGGGGCTGATCGGGCTGCGCGAAACCCGGTTCCGCGCCCGCCCGCAGGTTACATGCCGCGAACGTATCGTGCCGCCGCCGGAAGGCGAATGGCTGACCGGGCGCACCGCCGGGGTCACGCTGTGGAACCGTGTCACCGTGCGCGACGACCTGATGCGCGAGGATTTCGTGCGCCTGCCGGATGGATCCCTGCCGCTGGGTGTGGCGATGTTCTTTGCCCATGAGATGACCCATGTCTGGCAATGGCAGAACCGGGACATCACCGGCTTTTCGCCGCTGCGCGTGGGGCTCGAGCACAAGCCCGGTGTCGATCCCTATCTGTTCGATGCCCAGAGCGGACCCGATTTCGCGGAATTCGGGTATGAACAGCAGGCGTCGATGGTCGAGGAATATGTCTGCTGCGCCGCGCTGGACCCGGACGGACCCCGCACGCAGCGGCTTCAGGCGCTGTTGTCGCAGGTGATGGCGCCGGGCGATCTGCCCGACTGGCCGGTGCGGATCCCATGGCGAGACGCTCGCCTGGACGGGATTTGCGCCTAGCGCAGGCTACTTGCCGACGTTGGGCTCGGTGCCCGCAAGGATCCGCCGGATGTTGGCCGCGTGGCGCACCCAGACCAGCGCCGCCAGCGCCAGCACCAGCGCGATCAGGCTGACCAGGCCGAACAGCAAGGCCCATACCGCCGCAGAGGCCGAGGCCACAAGCGCCGACGCCGATGACAGGCGCGTCAGTTTCAGCGTCACCAGCCAGGTCGCGCAGCAGGCCAGGCCAACGGGCCAGGCCAGGGCCAGCAGGGTGCCCAGAAACGTCGCCACGCCCTTGCCGCCCCTGAACCCCAGCCAGGCCGGGAACAGATGGCCCAGAAAGGACGCGAGACCCGCCAGTTGCGCCGCGTCCTCGCCAGCGATGGTGCGGGCGATCAGCACCGCGATCGCGCCCTTGCCGGCGTCCAGCAGCAGGGTGGCCAGCGCAGCGGGCTTGTTGCCGGTGCGCAGCACGTTCGTGGCGCCGATATTGCCCGAACCGATCTGGCGCACATCGCCCAGCCCCAGCAACCGGGTAATCACCAGGCCGAACGGCACCGAACCCAGAAGATAGGCGCCAGGCCCGATCAGGACCAACACCAGGGGGGCGGTGTCAAACGCGGGCAAAAGGATCATGCGGTCTCTCGCTGAAAAACCGGCGCGCCGGCGACATAGGTGGCCAGAACCTTACCCTCCATCCGTGTGCCGTCAAAGGGCGTGTTCCTGGACTTGGATTTCAGGGCGGAGCGATCCAGCACGAAAGGTGCGTCGGGGTCGAACAGAACCAGGTCCGCCGGGGCCTGTGCGGCCAGTCGCCCTCCGTCAAGCCGCAGCCGACGGGCCGGGTTCAGCGCCATCGCGCGCCATAATTGCGGCAGCGTCAGGTGCCCGGCATGATAGAGCCGCATCGCGGCGGGCAGCAGCGTTTCCAGCCCCACGGCCCCGGGCGCGGCTTCCTCGAACGGCAGGCGCTTGCTTTCCTCGTCCTGCGGGGTGTGGAACGAACCG
>CAJQNQ010000228.1 GCA_905479725.1 uncultured Paracoccaceae bacterium
GACCACCACCAGGGCGATCGAAATGCGAAGCAACCAGCGAAACAGCGTGAACATGGGCCTGTGCCTCGTCGTGTTGACCTTGGAACCTGCATCGTTTCCTATGGGCTCGGGCGCACGAGCGCAATTCAAACCATTGACAGCAAGCAGGGGCAGCACATGGCCAAAGTGGCATTTCTGGGATTGGGGGTCATGGGATACCCGATGGCCGGTCATCTGGCAAAGGCGGGGCATGAGGTCACGGTGTATAACCGCACCCATGCCAAGGCCGGGAAATGGGCCGCCGAACATGGCGGCCGCGCCGCGCGCACGCCGGGCGAGGCGGCGAAGGGTGCCGAATTCGTGATGGCCTGCGTCGGCAATGACGATGATCTGGCCTCGGTCTGCCGGGGCGATGACGGGGCGTTTGCCGGCATGGCGCCGGGCGCGGTGTTCGTCGATCACACGACAGTATCGGCCCAGATCACCCGCACCCTGGCCGCTGAAGCGGCCCAGCGCGGTCTGGGGTTGGTCGATGCGCCGGTGTCCGGCGGTCAGGCCGGGGCCGAAAACGGGATCCTCAGCGTGATGTGCGGCGGCGCGGCGGCGGATTATGACCGCGCGGAACCGGTGATCGACGCCTATGCCAAGATCTGCAAGCGCATGGGCGAGGTCGGATCCGGGCAGATCGCCAAGATGATGAACCAGATCTGTATTGCCGGGCTGGTGCAGGGCCTGGCCGAGGCGCTGCGTTTTGGCGAAAAGGCCGGGATGGACGGCAAGGCGGTGGTCGAGGTCATTCAGGGCGGGGCCGCCGGAAGCTGGCAGATGGTCAACCGCCACGCGACCATGCTGGACGGCAAGTTCGACTACGGGTTCGCCGTGGACTGGATGCGCAAGGATCTGGGCATCTGCCTGCAAACCGCCGACCAGATCGGCGCGCCCTTGCCGGTGACGGCGCTGATCGACCAGTTCTACAAGGATGTGCAGAACATGGGCGGCGGACGCTGGGATACCTCGTCGCTGATCGAACGCCTGCGCCGGATCGATGGCGATGCTTGAACGCCGCATCGCGCAGGGGCGGGGGGACGAACCCGCCGATCTGGTGCTGCGCGGCGGCGTGGTCTGGTGCATGGTCACGGGCGCGCGCATCCCCGGCGACGTGGCGATCTGCGGCGACCGGATCGTCGGCATCGGCGCGGACTATGACGCGAAGCGCGTGATCGACGTGTCGGGCAAGCTGCTGGTGCCGGGCTTCATCGACACCCATCTGCATATCGAAAGTTCGTGCATCACGCCGTTCGAATTTGACCGCTGCGTCACCCCGCGCGGTGTCACCACGGCGATCTGCGACCCGCACGAGATCGCCAATGTCGCCGGGCTTGCGGGGATCCGCTATTTCCTGGATGCCAGCGCGCGCACCGTCATGGACATCCGCGTGAACCTGTCGTCCTGCGTGCCCTCGACGCATATGGAAACGGCGGGGGCAGCGCTTTCGGCCGACGATCTTGCGCCACTGGCCGATCATCCCCAGGTCATCGGGCTGGCCGAATTCATGAATTACCCGGGCGTGATCCACCGCGATCCGGGCTGCATGGACAAGCTGCGCGCGTTTGAGGGGCGGCATATCGACGGCCACGCGCCGCTGTTGTCGGGCCGGGATCTGAACGCCTATGTCAGCGCCGGCATCCGCACCGAGCACGAGGCGACTTCGGCGGCTGAAGCCACCGAGAAACTGCAAAAGGGGCTCAGGGTGCTGATCCGCGAAGGATCGGTATCCAAGGATCTCGAGGCGCTGGCCGAGATCCTCACGCCGCTGACCTCGGCCTATCTGTGCCTGTGCACCGACGACCGCAACCCGCTGGATATCGCCGAGCACGGGCATCTGGACTACATGATCCGCCGCCTGATCGAAAAGGGCTGCGACCCGCTGGCCGTCTACCGCGCCGCCTCGCTGTCCGCCGCCGAGGCGTTCGGGCTGAAGGACCGGGGCCAGATCGCGCCGGGCAAGCGCGCCGATATCGTCGTGTTGGATGACGCAGCCGATTGCCGCGCCCGGATGGTTCTGTGCGCCGGCGTCGTGGCGGATGCCGCCGCCTTCGAGGCGCGCGACCTGATCGCACCGGTGGCGCGCGCTTCGGTCCATGTGCCCGCGCTGACCCCGGCCAGCTTCCGATACGCGGGGAATAACGCCGAAACCCCGGTGATCGGCATCTGGCCCGGCAAGATCCTGACCGAACACATCACCGAAACCATTCCCGCCACCGATGGCGACAAACGCCCGGATGTGGCGCGCAACCTGGCACGGATCACGGTGATCGAGCGTCACGGCAAGAACGGCAACATCGCCAACGGCTTCGTGCGCGGGTTCGAGCTGAAGCGCGGGGCCATCGCCTCGACCGTGTGCCATGACCACCACAACATCGCCGTGGTCGGCGTGGATTACGCCGACATGGTGCTGGCGGCGCAGCGATTGGGTGAGATCGAGGGCGGGTTTGTCGTGGTCGAGGGCGGCAAGGTCCTGGCCGAACTGGCGCTGCCACTGGCAGGGTTGATGTCGCTGGAATCGTTCGAGCATGTCCGCGATGCCCTGACCGCGCTACGCGAGGCCGCCCGGTCGCTGGGAGTCACGCTGGAGGAACCCTTCCTGCAACTGGCCTTCGTCGCGCTGCCGGTCATCCCGCATTTGAAGATCACCGATTTCGGTCTGGTGGATGTGGACAGGTTCGAAGTGATCGGTTGAGGGATACGCACGGTTTCTCCCGGGGTCTCTTGATCCTGTCCCGGGTGGGGCCTGTGCCGAGATACCGGCTAATCGGATTATCCGATCAATTTCGCCACCGACATCGAATTGCCGGACCCCGATCCGCGTCGCATAGTGCCTGCAACTCGAAGAACAAGGGAGAGGTCGCATGACC
>CAJQNQ010000229.1 GCA_905479725.1 uncultured Paracoccaceae bacterium
CGCGCCCAGCGCGGCGATCCACAGCGCCGGAATGAACCAGGCGAGAAGCCCGAGGACTATCGCCACCCCATGCGGCCAGCGTTGCCAGATGCACAGCTCGCACGGGGCCAGACCGACCCCGTATTGAAAGAACAGCGCCCCGGCCAGCACCATGGCAGAGCCGAGCCCGGCCAGGCTGGCAATCGTCCAGTCCTTCACATGAACCTCACAGCATAGAAGCCCGCCGCCAGGACAACGACAAACACGATGGTGACCAGGCCCAGGCGCCGTTCGATGAAATCACGGATCGGAGCGCCATAGCGATGGAGTAGCCAGGCTACCAGGAAGAAACGCCCGGCGCGGGCGACGATGGCGGTGGTGATGAAGGTTGCCAGCGGCATCCCCGTCCATCCCGACATGATGGTGATGACCTTGAAGGGGAACGGCGTCAGCCCGGCGATCAGCACCGCCCAGAACCCGGCATCGTTGAAACGCTGGTTGAATTCGGCCATCGAATCGGTCTTGCCCAGAGATTCGAGGATCGGCGCGCCCAGGGTGTCATAGGCCAGCGCGCCAATCGCGTAGCCGGCCAGCCCACCCAGCACCGAGGCCACGGTGGCGATGGCGGCAATGCGGAAGGCGCGGGTCGGGGTGGCGATAATCATGGTAATCATCAGCACATCCGGCGGGATCGGAAAGATCGAGGCTTCGACGAAGGCGACCAGGGCCAGCGCCCACATCGCGCGCGGATGGGCCGCCAGCGACATGGTCCAGTCATACAGAGTTCTGATCATCGTTGATCCCGCATTGCCTTGGCCCCTTGTGAAACCGGGCCGGTTTGTCGTTGGCGTGGCTTGCCCGACGGAGTGCGGCGCGTCAAGGCCGAGACCCGTTGACCCTGCCACGCACGCGGGTTAAATCGCGTCTGTGCCCGAGTGGCGGAACGGTAGACGCAGGGGATTCAAAATCCTCCGCCCTAACGGGTGTGCGAGTTCGAATCTCGCCTCGGGCACCATCCGTCCTTTCAAACCTGACGCGACCGTTCGAGCGGTGATCGCGCGCATCGCCTGACGGCAGCGTGCCGGCGCCGGCTGGCCGGTCGTGGGTTTGAGCGTCCCGGTGATGGCGGGCTTGACATGAATACTGATTCAGGTTTCACATACAGCCACAGACTTCAACTGGGAGGATACCGAATGAAGCGCACCCTTGGTTTGGCGCTGGCCGCATCGCTTGCCGCGTTGCCCGCCGCCGCCGAAGAAATCCGTCTGGCCCATGTCTATGGCCAGACCGGACCGTTCGAGGCTTATGCCGCGCAGTCGCATACCGGGTTCATGCTGGGGCTGGAATACGCCACCGGCGGCACCATGGAGATCAACGGCGAGCCGATCCGCGTCATCCAGTATGACACGCAGCTTGACCCGGCGCGTGGCCGGTCGCTGCTGGCCGAGGCCTATGGCGACGACGATGTGCAGATCGCGGTCGGGCCGGTGTCATCGGGCGTCGCGCTGGCGATGCTGCCGGTCGCCGAGGAATACGAACGCATCCTGATTGTCGAGCCGGCAGTGGCGGATTCTATCACCGGGGCGAACTGGAACCGCTATATCTTCCGCACCTCGCGCAACTCGTCGCAGGACGCGATATCAAACGCCATCGCGCTGGGGCAGGAGGGCGTCGCCATCGCCACGCTGGCGCCTGATTATGCGTTCGGCCGGGACGGCGTCGCGGCCTTTGCCGAAGCGCTGGAGGGAACCGGCGCGGTGCTTGCCCATCAGGAATTTGCGCCGACCGACACCACCGATTTCACCGCCGCCGCCGAACGCATCTTTCAGGCGATGGCCAATGTCGAAGCCGAGCGCAAGCTGCTGTTCATCATCTGGGCCGGGGGCGGCAACCCGATGAGCGCGATCAACGCCATGGACCCCTCGCGCTTCGGGATCGAGATCGCCACAGGCGGCAACATCCTGCCCGCGCTGGTGGCTTACCGCGATTTCCCGGGCCTGGAGGGGGCGACCTACTACTACTACGAAATCCCGCAAAATCCGGTGAATGACTGGCTGGTGGCAACCCATTTCGAGCGTTATGGCACCCCGCCTGATTTCTTCACCGCTGGCGGCATGGCGGCGGGCATCGCCGTGGTCGAGGCGATTCGCGCGGCGGGCGGGGCTGACGATACCGAAGCCCTGATCGCGGCGATGGAAGGCATGACCTGGGAGACGCCGAAAGGGCCGATGACCTTCCGCCCCGAGGATCATCAGGCCATGCAGTCGATGTATCACTTCCGCATCGAGGTGCAGGATGGCGTGGACTGGGGTGTGCCGGTCCTGGTGCGCGAAATTACCGCCGACCAGATGGACGTGCCGATCCGCAACTGACGGACCGGCCCGTTCAACGACCCCGCCGCCGCGCCGTGCAAGCCGGTGTTCGGCGGCGGGAACCTGACCCCTTTCACCAAGTGATCCGATATGACCCAGACCCTGCTGGAGACCACCGACCTGACGGTCCGGTTCGGTGGACATGTGGCCGTCGACCATGTGACCTGCGCGTTCAGGGCCGGTGAATTGACCGCCATCGTCGGCCCCAATGGCGCCGGAAAGACCACCTATTTCAACCTGATCTCCGGTCAGATCGGCGCCAGCGCGGGCAGCGTCCGGCTGCTGGGACAGGACATAACCCGGATGGGCGTGGCGCGGCGCTGCGCCATGGGGTTGGGCCGCGCGTTTCAGTTGACCAACCTGTTTCCCGCCCTGTCCGTGCTGGAAAACGTGCGCCTGGTCATTCAGGCGCGCAGGGGCAAGGGGTTCAACCTGTTCTCCATCGCCGCCAGCCATGTCGAGATGACCACGGCGGCCCTGGCGGTGCTGGAGCGCGTGAAGCTGGGCGCGCTGCGTGACCAGAAGGTGTCCGAACTCAGCCACGGCAACCAGCGAAAGCTGGAAGTGGCGATGCTGATCGCGCTGGATCCGCAGGTCTACATGTTCGACGAACCCACCGCCGGGATGAGTGTCGACGAAGCCCCGGTGGTGCTGGATCTGATTGCCGAACTCAAGCACGACAGCGACCGCACGATCCTGCTGGTCGAGCACAAGATGGACGTGATCGCCAAGCTGGCCGACCGGATCATCGTGCTGCATAACGGCGCGCTGGTGGCTGACGGCCCACCCGCCGAGGTGATCGCATCGGATGTCGTGCAAAAGGTCTATATGGGCCGGGAGATCGCCGATGTCTGACCCGATCCTGACAGTCGAAGGCGTCGAAACCGACATCGCGCAGTATCACATCCTGAAGGGCGTGGATCTGCAGGTGCCACGCGGGCAGGTGACCATGCTGCTGGGGCGCAACGGGGTCGGCAAGACCACCACCCTGCGCACCATCATGGGTCTGTGGCGCAACAAGGCGGGGCGGATCGGCTTCGACGGCCGGGATCTGAACAAAATGCCGATTGCCGATCGGTGCCGCGCCGGGATCGGCTTCGTGCCCGAGGACATGGGCATTTTCGCCGCGCTGACGGTGGAGGAAAACATGACGCTGGCGGCGCTGTCCGGCCCGCTGGATCCGGCGCGCAAGGATTGGCTGTTCGCGACCTTCCCGCCGTTGCGGACTTTCTGGAAATCGCCGGCGGGCACCTTGTCGGGCGGGCAAAAGCAGATGCTGTCCATCGCCCGCGCCATGGCCGAGGCGCGCAGCCTGTATCTGATCGACGAACCGACCAAGGGGCTGGCCCCGGCCATCGTGTCCACCATGGTGCGCGCGCTGCGCGAGTTGAAGGCGCAGGGCGCGTCGATACTGATGGTCGAACAGAATTTCGCCGTCGCCAAGGCGCTGGGCGACCGCGCTGTGGTGATGGATGACGGCCGCGCCATCTGGTCCGGCGCCATGGCCGAACTGGCCGCCGATCCCGCCCTTCAGGAACGCCTGATGGGTCTGAGCATGGAGGCTCATTGACATGTCCGACGCCCCCGAACATTCGCCAACCTTCGCGCGCGTTTCACTGGCCCGGCGGCTGGACCGCGCTGCACCGTATCTGCTGGTGCCGGTGCTGGTGCTGCTGGGCTACATGGCAATCGGCGTGCCGTCCAGCTGGCTGACCCTGACTGTGTCTGGGCTGGCGATGGGCATGATGATCTTCATCATGGCCTCGGGTCTGACGTTGGTGTTCGGGTTGATGGACATCATCAATTTTGGTCACGGCGCCTTCATTTCCATTGGCGCGTTCATGGGCGTCTCGGTGCTGTTCTGGCTGCCCGGCTGGACGCAGGCGGCGTCGCTTCCGCTGAACGTCGCGGCGATTTCGCTGGCGATTCTGGCCGCGATGCTGCTGACCGGCGCGGTCAGCTGGGTGTTCGAGCGGGTGATCGTGCGCCCGGTCTATGGCTCGCATCTCAAGCAGATCCTGATTACCGTCGGCGCGCTGATCGTGCTCGAGGAACTGATCGTCGTCGTCTGGGGCGGCGAGGAAATCTTCCTGTCCCGCCCCGAAATGCTGCAAGGCGCCATCACCTTCGCCGATGCGGCGCTGGAGCGATACCGCATACTGGCCGTGGTGGTGGGGCTGCTTATCTTCGCGGCGCTGCGGCTGGTTTTGCAGCGCACAAAGATCGGCCTGATCGTGCGCGCGGGCGTGCAGAACGCAGAGATGGTCGAGGCGCTGGGCTACCGGTTGAAGCTGGTGTTCATCGGCGTGTTCGTCGCCGGGTCCGCGCTGGCCGGGTTGGGCGGGGTGATGTGGGCGCTTTACGAGCAGGTCATCACCGCCGGCATGGGCGAGGGGATGATGATCCTGATCTTCATCGTGGTGATTATCGGGGGGCTTGGATCGGTCGAAGGCGCGTTCATCGGCGCGCTGCTGGTCGGGCTGTTGCAGAACTACGTCGCCTTTCTGGAGCCCAAGCTGGCGCTGGTGTCCAACATCGCGCTGATGACCGCCATCCTGATGTGGCGCCCGCAGGGCATGATGCCCGTGATGAAAGGGCATTGAGATGATCGACTGGCTGATTTCGGGGGATCGCCCCCGCTCCGTGGCGCTGGGCGCGGTCTTGCTGGGCATTCTGTTCAGCCTGGCTTTCGCGCCCTTCCTGTTTCCGGGCGTGCGCGCGCTGGACACGGCGGCGACGATCCTGATCTTCATCGTGCTGGTGGCGTCCTATGACCTGCTGCTGGGCTATAGCGGGATCGTCAGTTTCGCGCATACCATGTTCTTCGGGCTGGGGGCGTATGGTGTCGCCCTGGCGTCCATCCACATGGGGCCGGGATGGGACGCGCTGATCGTCGGCGCGCTGGCCGGCGCGCTGTCGGCTACGGTGCTGGCCTATGCCATCGGGCTGTTTTCGCTGCGGGTGCGGGCGATCTTCTTTGCCATGATTACGCTGGCGGTGGCGTCGGCGGTGGCCGTGCTGGTCAGCCAGTTGTTCCAGCTTACCGGGGGCGAGGACGGCCTGACTTACCGCATCCCGCGCGCGCTGACCCCGGCCAATCGCGTGGGAGAGCTGTTCGGCGTGCGCATCAACGGGCGCATCCTGGCATACTACCTGTTGTTCTTCTCCTGCACGGCTCTGTTCTTGCTGCTGTTGCGGATTGTCAATTCGCCCTTTGGCCGTGTGCTGCAATCGATCCGCGAAAACGATTTCCGCTCCGAGGCCATCGGCTACCGCGTGGTCGCTTACCGCACCGCCGCCACCTGCCTGTCGGCGGCGATGGCGGCGCTGGCCGGAAGCCTGTATGCCATCTGGCTGCGCTATGTCGGCCCCGATACCACACTGAGCTTCGAAATCATGATCGACGTGCTGTTGATGGTGGTGATCGGCGGCATGGGCACGATGTATGGCGCGGTGATCGGCGCGACGATCTTCGTGCTGGCCCAGAACTACCTGCAAAACCTGATGGGGGCGGCGTCGGACGCCACGTCAGCCCTGCCGCTGATCCCGGATCTGATCAACCCAGACCGCTGGCTTCTGTGGCTGGGCGTGTTGTTCGTGCTCAGCGTCTATTTCTTTCCCACCGGCATTGTCGGACGGCTGAGGGCCGGGCGGTAAGCCGGATGCCACCCCTGATTTTCCTGCATGGCTGGACCATGAAAGGCGCGGTCTTTGACGATCTGATCGCGCGGCTGGGGCCCGGGGTGGTTTGCGCGGCGCCGGATCTGCCCGGTCATGCCAGCGCCGCCGCGCAGCCCGCCACGCTGTCGGCTTGTGTGCAGGCGCTGAACCAGATGCTGGACCGCCTGGCGCCCCGACGCCCGGTTCTGGTCGGCTGGTCGATGGGCGCGGCGGTGGCATGGCGCTACTGCCAGCTTTTCGGGGATACGCGCCTGGCGGGGCTGGTCACGGTCGACATGAGCCCGCAGATCGTGCCCCGCGCCGGGTGGCGCCACGGGTTGATCGGCCAGAGCGC
>CAJQNQ010000230.1 GCA_905479725.1 uncultured Paracoccaceae bacterium
GACTGGGTGCGCCCGCTTTGGCCGGCAACCCGCCCCGCGCCCGACAGGTTGGTCACGCGCGCTGACGGGCTGGCATTCGGCGATGTGCCGGACCCGTATCTGAGCGTGCTGAGCCTGACAACCAACCGGATTCTGGGCCAGCGCATGGGGCGCGATCTGTCCATTCACCGCTGGCGCGGCAACCTGTGGCTTGACGGGCTGGCGCCGTGGGAGGAATTCGACCTGGTCGGTCGGGATATGCGCATCGGCACGGCACGGCTGAGGGTCGAGGAGCGCATCACGCGCTGTGTCGCCACGACCTTCGATCCGCAGTCAGGGCGCCAGGCGGGCGATACGCTGGCGGCCCTGGAAAATGCCTGGGGCCACACCGATTTCGGTGTCTATGCCCGCGTGATAGAATCCGGAGACATCTTCTTGTCCGACAAGGTAACAATTCTGACATGAGCATGACCCTGCCCTTTCCCGTAACCCCGCAACCGACCCCGGAGGACGAGGAAGCCGGCCGCAAGCTGTTCGCGGGCGACGTGAATTTTGTCAAAGGCGTAGTGGCGATGTCTGGCCTGCCGCCTGCCGACCGGCTGGAAATCTGCTTCGCCGGGCGCTCGAACGTCGGCAAATCCAGCCTTATCAATGCGTTGACCGGGCGCAAGGCGCTGGCCAGAACATCAAACACTCCCGGGCGAACGCAAGAGATCAACTATTTCGACGTCGGCGGCCAGTTCTACCTGGTCGATCTGCCGGGCTACGGATTCGCCGAGGCGCCCCTGCACGTGGTCAAGCAGTGGCAGGCGCTGCTGAAATCCTACCTGTCAGGGCGCACGACCTTGCGCCGGGCCTTTGTGCTGATTGACATGCGCCACGGTATCAAGAAGGTCGATGACGAGATCATGGGCCTGCTGAACCAGGCTGCCGTGACCTTTCAGGTGGTGCTGACCAAGGCCGACAAGATCGGCGCGGCGCAACAGGAAAAGACGCTGGCACAGGTGCGCGCCGCGTTGCAACGTCACCCGGCCTCGTTTCCCGAGCTTCTTGTCACCTCGTCCGAAAAAGGCGAGGGTATCGCCACCCTTCGCGCCTTGATCGCGACCATGAAGTAAGCGCCCATGAGACATCAGCCCATGAACCGTGACTGGACCGCCACCGCCCGCACCTTGTCCGAGGCCCTTCCCTATCTTCAACGCTTTTCCGGCGCGGTCGTGGTGGTCAAATTCGGCGGCAACGCCATGGGCGACGAAGCCGCCATGGCCGAATTCGCCCGCGATATCGTGCTGATGCGGCAGGTCGGCATCAACCCGGTGGTGGTGCATGGCGGCGGCCCGATGATCAATGACATGCTCAAGCGACTGGGTATTGCGTCGGAATTCGTGCGCGGCAAACGGGTGACCGACAAGGCCACCGTTGAGGTTGTCGAGATGGTGCTGACCGGGCTGGTCAACAAGCGCATCGTCCAGGCGATCATGGATGAAGGCGGGCGGGCCGTCGGCCTCAGCGGCAAGGACGACGACATGATGGTCTGCGTCGCAGACGACCCCGAACTGGGCTTTGTCGGCCGCCCCGTAGAGATGAATGTGCAGGTCTTGCGTGACCTGTTCAACGCCGGCATCATCCCGGTTGTGGCGCCCGTGGCCACCGGCATGGCCGAGAACGAGACCTTCAACGTGAACGGCGACACCGCCGCCGGCGCCATTGCCGGCGCGTTGCAGGCGGACCGGTTGCTGCTGCTCACGGATGTGAGCGGCGTCAAGGATGCCGACGGCAATGTCCTGACCGAACTGCACCCCGACGGCGTGCGCGCGATGATCGCCGACGGCACCATTGCCGGGGGCATGATCCCGAAGACCGAAACCGCGCTGATGGCGCTGGAGCAGGGGGTGCGCGCCGTGGTCATCCTGGATGGCCGCGTTTCCAACGCCTGCCTGCTGGAACTGTTCACCGAGCCGGGCGCCGGGTCGATGATCCGCTCGTCCGAGCCGCGCGTGACGCCCCATGACCGGCCAGAATGACTTGCTTGCAGCGCTCGAGGCGCTGCATCTGGTCGCTGTTGCAACCCTGCCCGCCGATCCCGAATTCTGCCCCGAACCGTTGCAGCGTCTGGTGCTGATCGGTCCAAAGGGCGGGCGGACCTGGTGGGATAGCGTGACGACCGCGCCCGAATGGCTGGACGGCACTCCGGATCCGTTGGATCGCTGGTCCAGGCGTGTGCTGGACGGGATTGCGCGCCATTTTCAGGGCCAGGCGCTTTACCCGTCCGATGGCCCGCCCTACCCGCCATTCTTTCGCTGGGCGCAAGACAGCGGCAACCTGTGGCAAAGCCCGGTGGGAATGCTGGTGCACGCGGACGCCGGGTTGTGGGTGTCCTTCAGGGGCGCACTGGCGCTGCCGTTCGACGTCACCGTGCCGCCGGCCCAAAACCCTTGCCTCGCCTGCGCGGTGCAGCCCTGCAAAACCGCCTGCCCGGTCAATGCCCTGTCCGCCAACGGCTATGACGTTGCCGCTTGCCACGCCTTTCTGGATA
>CAJQNQ010000231.1 GCA_905479725.1 uncultured Paracoccaceae bacterium
CGCAAAGCAGTGCAAGCCGAGAGCTTTCCGCGCGATCATCGCCCCTGGGGCTGGTTCGAAAGCCTGGCCACCGGGACGCGGTTTCAGGTCAAGCGGATCGTCGTGCATCCGGGCGCCGCGCTGAGCCTGCAAAGCCACCACCACCGCGCCGAACACTGGATCGTGGTCGAGGGCACCGCCAAGGTGACGATTGACGACAAGGTCCAGTTGATCAGCGAAAACCAGTCGGTCTATATCCCGCTGGGCGCCGTGCACCGGATGGAAAACCCCGGCAAGATGCCCATGGTTCTGATCGAGGTGCAGACCGGAAGCTATCTGGGCGAGGACGATATCATCCGCTACGAGGACGTCTATTCGCGCGGTCAGGGGGCCAAGGGCTGATGGATCTGACCTGCTTCAAGACCTACGACATTCGCGGTCGGCTGGGCGTCGATCTGGATGAGGGAATCGCCTACCGGATCGGACGCGGATTTGCCCGCGCGCTGAACGCCAAGCGGGTGGTGCTGGGCCGCGACATTCGCGCCACCTCGGAATCGCTGGCGGCGTCTGTTGCCCGGGCGTTGGTTGACGAAGGATGCGAGGTTCTGGACCTGGGCCTTTCGGGGACCGAAGAGATGTATTTCGCCACCAGCCACTTTGGCGCCGATGGCGGGATCTGCGTGACGGCCTCGCACAATCCCATGGATTACAACGGCATGAAAATGGTGCGCGCGGGCTCGGCGCCGCTGGATGCCGCGACCGGGCTGTCCAGCATCCGCGCGCTGGCCGAAGCGGACGAATTCGGCCCGGCCCGGCCCGGCGGATCCGTGCGCGATGTGGCGGCGCAGGCGCGCCAGGCCTATGTTGATTGCGTGCTCGGATTTGTCGATGTCGGCGCGCTGAAACCGCTGAAAATTTTGGTCAACGCCGGAAACGGAGCGGCGGGGCCAACCTTTGACGCCATCGCGAACGCGCTATCCGCGCATGGTGCGCCCTTGCGGTTCATCCGCCACCATCATCAGCCCGATGGCCGTTTTCCAAACGGCATCCCGAATCCCCTGCTGCCCGAGAACCAGCCCCTGACCGCAGATGCCGTGCGGGCGGCGGGCGCCGATCTCGGGGTGGCGTGGGACGGGGATTTCGACCGCTGCTTCTTTTTCGATCATCAGGGCAAGTTCGTGGACGGCGAATACATCGTCGGTCTGCTGGCCGAGGTGTTTCTGGCCAGGGAACCCGGCGCGCGCATCATCCATGACCCGCGCGTGATCTGGAACACACAAGAGGTTGTCGGGCGCGCGGGCGGGCAGGCGATTCAGGCCCGCACCGGCCACGCCTTCATCAAGCAGTTCATGCGCGATCACGGCGCCGTCTACGGCGGCGAGATGTCCGCCCATCACTATTTCCGCGATTTCGTCCATTGCGACAGCGGCATGATCCCCTGGCTTGTGATGGCCGAATTGATCAGCACCCAGGGTCCGCTGGCGGATCTCGTAGCCGAACGCCGGGCAAAATTTCCATCCTCGGGCGAAATCAATTTTCGCCTGACCGATCCCGCGGGCGCTGTCGCCCGCGTGCGCGCGGCCTTCGAGGGCGACGCGAAAAACATCGACGAAACCGACGGCATCAGCCTGAACATGGGCGACTGGCGGTTCAATTTGCGCAGCTCCAACACCGAACCTGTGGTGCGGTTGAACATGGAAAGCCGTGGCCTCGCCCTGGCCCCGCATCTGGCCCGGATCAGCGCCCTGCTGTCGGCGTGACTTCGTGCTTCGGTTACGTCCGAAACGATGCTGATCTTGCCAGATATCATCCGTGACCGCGGGTCGCGCTACGCTGTCTCAGGCGGCCCCTGCGCCGACGAATCCGCCGCGGCAGAATTCATCAAAGATCTGAAGAGAAACAAGAAATTCGCCAAGGCCACGCATAATAGCTGGGGTCTGATAACCGATGACGGGCCGGTCAAGAACGATGACGGTGAAAGCGGCGCCGGACTGGTGATCCTGCGCATACTGGAACGCGAGGGGCTGCGTGGGCACATCGTGGTCGTGACGCGCTGGTATGGCGGTAAACACCTGGGCGGCGACCGGTTTCGCCATGTGCAGGACGCCGTGCGCCTGTATCTGGAAGCCCGGCGCGCCTAGCCTTCGGGCTCTCCCAGAGTAGCCATTGCGCGACGCCGAGCGGTGACGCTGTGGCGATCATCAACCCCCAGAAGCGGTGCCAGGTGGCGCAGCAAGGCGTTTTCATGCGGGTCACGGTCATGGTCGACCAACACCACGTGCCATAGCGCCTGCATCACCTGAACGCGCTGGTCTTCCTCCATCGCCATCTTGATGACACGGGTAAAGCGCACCATGTCCGCCGCGCTGCCTTGTTCGGCATCCGCTCGGTCATGCAAAGCGGCCGCCTCGGCTGGCGACAGATCCAGCATGTCCTGCAACAGGCGCAGAACCGCCGCACGTTCATCAGCATCATAGACACCGTCAGCACGCGCGGCCTCAATCAGCAGCGCGGCAACGCAAACGTCCAGCGGCAATTCGGTTCGCGGCCCTTTGGCGCCACGAAACAGGGATTTGAGAGCATCGATCATTCCCCCATCATGGGGATAAAACCGGGCGGCGACAAGCGTTTACACCGCCTCGTGATGGATCGGGCTACCAGGCATCGACATAGCGCGGCCCTGGCTGGCACGGCCCCGCGGACGCCAACACGCGCTCGATATGAGCGCGCGTCTCCGACGGATCTATCACCGCGTCAAATTCCAGCAGGCTGGCGGCATTCAGCGCCTTGCCCGCCGCATACAACTTCGCCACCTGGCGCTGGTATTCGGCCTCGCGCGCGGCGGGGTCGGCGATCGCCGCCAGGCGATCGCGCTGGCCCAGCTTGACTGCCCCTTCCAGCCCCATCGCGCCGATCTCTCCGGTTGGCCAGGCGCAGCAGTAGTGCGGGCGCTCAAACCCGCCGCCGGCCATCGCCATGGCCCCCAGCCCGTAGGCCTTGCGCAGGATCACGGTCACCAGCGGCTGCGCGAAATGCGCACCGGCCAGAAACAGGCGCGAGACATGGGCGACCTGCCCGGTTTCCTCGACCCCGGGGCCGACCATGAAACCCGGCGTATCGCACAGCGTGACGGCAGGCAGCCCCCAGGCATCGCACAATTGCAAGAACCGGGCGCCCTTGTCGGCGGCTTCGGCATCGATCGCCCCGCCCAGATTCAGCGGGTTGTTGGCCAACAGGCCCAGCGCCCGGCCCCTGATGCGTGCAAAGCCGCTGATCATCCCGCGCCCGAACCCGGCGCGCAGTTCCAGGAAACTGCCCGGATCGGCCAGCCCGGCGATCACGTCGCGCATGTCATAGGCCAGCGTGCGCTCGGCGGGGATCGCCTGGCGCAGATCGGCGTCAGGGGTGTCGGCCCTACCCGGTTGCGGCAAGGCCAGCAGCGTTCCGGCGGCCGACACCGCCGCCGCTTCGTCCTCGACCAGCAGATCAAGGACACCATTTGCCGCCTGCACATCGGACGGGCCGATCTGGTCAGGGCGCACCCGCCCCAGCCCGCCGCCTTCGATCATTGCCGGGCCGCCCATGCCGATCCAGCTGTTTCGCGTGCCGATCCGCAGGTCGCACATGCCGAACAGCGCCGCGTTCCCGGCAAAGCAGAACCCCGATGCGATGCCGATCTTTGGCCCGCGATAGGCGGCGAAGCGCGCGAAGGACGGCGTGTTCAGACCGGCCACCACCAAAGGCGCCGCGTCCACATCATTGGGCCGCCCCCCGCCCCCTTCGGCGAACAGGACAATCGGCAGCCGGTCCCGCCCGGCAACGGCGATCAGCCGGTCCATCTTGCGGTGGTGGTTGTAGCCCTGCGTGCCGGCCATCACCATGTAATCCACCGCCATGGCGGCGACCGGGCGGCCCGCCACGGAGCCGATCCCGCAGATGATCCCGTCGCCCTGGCTTGTCGCCTGCAAGCTGTCCAACGGCTTGGCGCTGCGCTGCGCGGCGACGGCCAGCGCGCCGTATTCGGTGAAAGACCCGGCGTCGAACAGGGCGTCGATGTTTTCGCGCGCCGTGCGTTGACCGGCGGCGTGGCGACGCGCGACCGCATCCGGGCGCGCCGCGTCCTCCAGCAACCGCATCCGCGCCCGGAATTCCTCCAGTTCCGGGCGCGGGGCCGGTGGCGGGGCACCGGGCGCAGCGTCAACCGGCGCCTGGGTCATTGTCAGCAGCGGCTGACCGTCGGCCAGTTCCGCACCCACGTCCACGGCTATGGCCTGGATAATCCCGCTGTCCGGCGCGGTGATCGTATGGCGCATCTTCATCAGTTCGGTGGTTATCAAGGCAGCGCCCTGCGCCACCGCGTCGCCCGGGGCGACATGGATTTCGGCAACGATGGATGCGCCTGGCGCGGTCACGGCAATCATGGAAACCTCCATCAGGATAGATGAAGGCTCGCATGGCAAAGCCGCGATGAACAGGTGAACGCCACGTTGCCCGATTGCCCCTTTCGCGCGATTGGCGGACTGGCATACGATGCCCTGCACAGACCCAATGAGAGAGCCCGTGATGAGCGAACGCAGCAACCGAAAGCCATCCCTGACCACCCGCGTCGCGCAGGCGCTGCATTTTGTCGAGGACGGCACCGGCGCCGTGATCCCGGCGATCCAGCCCACGGCGACCTATGCGCGCGATGAAAACTACGAAGTGCGGCGGCCTTACTGGTATCGCCGCGACGGAAGCCAGACCACGGCCCATGCCGAGGCGATCATCGCAGAGCTGGAAAACGCCACCGAGTCGCTGCTGTTCGCCTCGGGCATGTCGGCCTGCACGGCGGTGATCGAGCATTTGCCGACCGGCGCGCATGTGGTGGTTCCCAAGGTCATGTATCACGGGGTGCTGGGCCAGTTTCAGACCTATGCCGCCAAGGCGCGGCTGGCGGTGGATTACTACACCGCCGGGGATCTGGACGAACTGGCCGCCGCCGTGAAACCCGGCGAAACCCAACTGGTCTGGGCCGAAACGCCCAACAATCCGAACTGGGAAGTCACCGATATCGCCGCCGCCGCCGACATCGCCCATGCGGCGGGTGCCAAGCTGATGTGCGACTGCACCGGCACTCCGCCCAACCTGACACGCGCGCTGGATCACGGCGCCGATATCTCGTTCCATTCGGCGACGAAATACCTGAACGGGCATTCCGATGTGACCGCGGGCGTCCTGTCGGTGCGCGAGACCGGGAAATACTGGGATGACATCGCGCTGATCCGCAAGTTGCAAGGCACGGTGCTGCATTCCTTCGATGCGTGGCTGTTGATCCGCGGGATGCGCACCTTGTTCCTGCGGGTGGAACGCGCCTGCCAGAACGCCATGGCCATCGCCCGCCATTTTGACGGCCACCCGAATGTGGAGCGTGTGCTCTATCCCGGTCTGCCGTCCGATCCCGGGCATGAGTTGGCCAAACGCCAGACCAGCGGGCAATTCGGCGGGATGATGTCGATCATCGTCAACGGGTCCGAGCAACACGCCATCGATGTGACGCGCTTTTGCCGGGTGTTCTATCCGGCGACCTCGCTGGGGGGGGTCGAAAGCCTGATCGAGCACCGCAAGACCGTGTCGGGCGATGGCTTCCCGGTGCATCCGCGCCTGCTGCGCCTGTCCATCGGGATCGAGGATGCCGACGACCTGATCCACGATCTGGAGCAGGCGCTGGCGCGCGCTTTCGGCTAGAAATCCGTCAGCAGCCGTGTGGTTTGCGGATCCATGAACCCGGCCACCGTCGCTTCGGTCTCCAGATCCAGCGCGCGGTTCAGATCGGGCGTTGCAGCGGCGTTCAACACGCGCTTCATCGCCCGCACCGACAAGGGCGGCAGCGCGGCCAGCCGCTCGGCCACCACAATGGCATCGGCCAGAAGCATGTCATCCGGGCTGACCCGCCACGCCACGCCCATGTCCAGCAGATCGGCGGCGGTGTATCTGTCGCCAAAAAACAGCATCTCTCGCGCCTTGTGCAGGCCGACAAGCGCGGGCAGAAAGCTGGTGACGGCGCCGGTCACGAACAGATTCAGGGACACTTCCGGGAAAAACCCTCTGGCGCTTTCGCCCCAGATCGGAAAATCGCAGTTGATCGCCCATTCGAACCCGCCGCCCACGGCCCAGCCGTTGATCGCACCGACGACCGGTTTTGCTCCGAGCACAATTGCGCGCGTTGCATCTTGAATCAGCTCGACAAAGTCGCGCGCCTCTGCCTCGCTTTGCGGATGCTGATGTTCGTGGCGATCGTCACCGGCGCAGAACGCTCGCCCTGCTCCCGAAAACACGATTACCCGGGTGGCATCATCCGCATTGGCATCGTCGAAAGCGCGCGTCACATCGCAAATCAACTGACGATTCATCGCATTAAGACGTTCAGGTCGATTGAGCAACAGGGTACGCAGGCCATTCTCATCGAGCGTGCTGCTTACGGTTTCATAGCTGAATTTGCTCACTGGTAATTCCTCAATACCCGGCGCGTCTTGCCTTCGGTCAATTCAAAGGAAGCGGCCGGTTGCAGCGAGACTCTTGCTGCCGCCCCCAGATTTTTTTTAATGGCACGTTCCAGCAACTCTGCCAGCCCCCCATCGGCAGACGTGTCTGCCGTCACGTTTGCCGCCAGCTCAACGGCCAGCGGCAGGTAATCATAGGGTGGCCTGGTATCGAGTGGAATTCGATAATTGCCCGATAGTTCCGGAAAACCGTTGATGACGGCGGCGACCATCGATGGAAACAGGTTAAGCCCGCGCACTACCACCATGTCATCGCTGCGGCCGACAACCCGAAAGCGAAACCCCTCGCAACCGCATTCACAGGGTTCGGTACTGTCCACGGCAATGATGTCACCACTGCGAAAGCGCACCAGGGGCTGACAATCTCGCTGCAGATGAGTCAGCACCAGCTCGCCTTCAGCACCGGTGACGAGGGCTAACGGTTCGCCGCTATCCGGATCAATCAGTTCGGGATAGAGCACGTCTGCCGCCAAAAAATGCAGTCGTGTATCGAATTCGCACTGGGCGGCGAAATTCGACAACACATCGGAAACACCATAGTTAGCGTTACGCGGCTCCATGCCCCAGGTATCACGAATGCGCTGTCTGAATGCCGGATCATCGAGGCCGGCCTCGCCACCGAAAAGACCCAGCTTGAGCCCGAGATCGCGCGGATCCAGCTGCGGGAAATGTTCGTTCAAAGTCTTTTCCAGCACGGCCGGATAGGAAGGTGTGCAGGAGATTGCGTTGACGCCAACCTGACGAATAGTCTCGATCAGCAAATCGGTCGAACCAACCCCGAAGGGCACTACCATCGCGCCGGTTGCCTCCAGCGTCAAGTGATCGGTGATCCCGCCCATCCACATCTGGTAATTGAGGCAGTGCACCACCGAGTGACTCGGACCGAGTCCGGCCAGATGCTGGGCTCGACCACCGACAGTCACGGTAAGCGCACAATCGCGCGCCGACAAGGCCAGGTTCATCGCCTGCCCGGTGGTCCCCGAGGTACGATGCAATCGATTCACGCTGTCGCGGCTGGCAGCGAGATAATGTCCAAACGGTGGCTCTGCAGCCTGCGATTCGCGCAGCTGGGCTTTTGATGTCAGGGGCAACTGCGCCAGATCTTCGAGTTGAAGCGGTATATCCCCGCCTTGCCACAGAGCCCGGTAAAAAGGCGAATTCTCAGACACATAGAGGCGTTGTTGCTCCCACAACTGCTGCAGGGCACGCAGTTGTGAAGAACCCTGATGGTTCGATTTTTTCAACCCTTGCCCCGTACCGGTCAATCGAGAAACCCCAGTTTCAGATGAAAGCACACAGAAATCAATCTCTGAAACTCGCCTTCCTACTCGACCGTTTTCTGATAAGTGACCCAGTGGGTCTTCTCGGAAAGTTTGTCGTAAACCGCGCGGCCACGATAGTTGTTCTCCGCCGTAA
>CAJQNQ010000232.1 GCA_905479725.1 uncultured Paracoccaceae bacterium
CCAGGCCGGCGCGTTCCATCAGGCCCAGCCCGGTGGCGGCCCCCGACTCAATGGCCGCCGCTTCGATGGCGCGCATTTGGGCAGTTGTCATCAATTCGGTCATTCTGCACCGTTTTGCATTTTTCGGATGCACCTCCGAAAGGCATTTTGCCCGTTTTTTGTGCATTTCAGAGCATTCACCCCGAACCTGCCCGGAAAACCCCACCGAAGTTCAGGCTAGTTGATTGTCCGGCGGCTGTGAACGTGGTCAATGGGCGCGAAACCGGAAGCACCCAACCAAAAGGGAGGCCACCCCATGAAGAAAATCGAAGCCATCATCAAGCCGTTCAAGCTGGACGAGGTCAAGGAAGCCCTTCAAGAGATCGGCATTCAGGGGCTGTCGGTCATCGAGGTCAAGGGATTTGGCCGCCAGAAGGGCCATACCGAATTGTATCGCGGCGCCGAATACGTTGTCGACTTTCTGCCGAAAGTGAAAATTGAGGTCGTGCTGATCGACGACATGGTGGATGCCGCCATCGAGGCGATCACCACCGCCGCGCGCACCGACAAGATTGGCGATGGCAAGATCTTTGTCTCGTCCGTAGAACAGGTCATCCGCATCCGCACCGGGGAATCCGGCGAAGATGCCGTCTGATCGGACCACCGAAAACTTCAAAACCAGGGGACTCATATGAGCGTTGAATCGGTTCTCAACCAAATCAGGGACGAGGGTATCGAATATGTCGATATCCGTTTCACCGACCCGCGCGGCAAGCTGCAACACGTGACCGTCATTTCCGACCTGGTCGACGAAGACTTTCTTGAGGAAGGCTTCATGTTCGACGGCTCGTCGATTGCCGGCTGGAAGTCCATCGACCAGTCCGACATGAAGCTGATGCCCGACACGTCCAGCGTCTACATCGATCCGTTCTATGCCGAAAAGACGCTGGCCGTGCATTGCAACGTGGTCGAACCCGACACCGGCGAGGCCTATTCGCGCGACCCGCGCGGCACCGCCGTCAAGGCCGAGGCCTATCTGAAAGCCTCGGGCATCGGCGATTCCGCCTACTTCGGTCCCGAAGCCGAATTCTTCCTGTTCGACGACGTGCGCTACTCCGTCACCCCGTCCAAGGTCGGGTATTCGATCGACGCGGAAGCGGCGGCCTGGAACACCGATGCCGAATTCGAAACCGGTAACCTGGCGCACCGCGCGGGCCACAAGGGCGGCTACTTCCCGGTCAACCCGGTCGATGACGCGCAGGACATCCGCTCGGAAATGCTGTCGACCATGAAGTCGATCGGCATGAAGGTGGACAAGCATCACCACGAAGTGGCGACCTGTCAGCACGAACTGGGCCTGATCTTCGGATCCTTGACCCACCAGGCCGACGAGATCCAGAAATACAAATACATCATCCACAACGTGGCCCATGCCTATGGCAAGTCGGCGACCTTCATGCCCAAGCCGATGGCCGGCGACAACGGGTCCGGCATGCACGTGAACATGTCGATCTGGAAAGACGGCAAGCCCTTGTTCGCAGGCGACAAATACGCCGACCTGTCGCAAGAGGCGCTGTATTTCATCGGTGGCATCCTGAAGCACGCCAAGGCGCTGAACGCGCTGACCAACCCGTCGACCAACAGCTACAAGCGCCTGATTCCGGGCTTCGAAGCCCCGGTTCTGCGCGCCTATTCGGCCCGCAACCGCTCGGGCTGCGTGCGGATCCCGTGGACCGAATCGCCGAAGGCCAAGCGCGTCGAGGCCCGCTTCCCCGATCCGGCGGCGAACCCCTATCTGGCGTTCTCGGCGCTGCTGATGGCCGGTCTGGACGGCATCAAGCACAAGATCGACCCGGGCGCGGCTTCGGACAAGGATCTCTACGATCTGCCGCCCGAGGAACTGGCCGCCATCCCCACGGTCTGCGGCTCGCTGCGTGAAGCCCTGGAAGAACTGGAAAAAGACCATGACTTCCTGCTGGCCGGTGACGTGTTCACCAAGGATCAGCTGGACGGCTACATGGCGCTGAAGTGGGAAGAGGTCTACGCCTACGAACACACGCCCCATCCGGTCGAATACCAGATGTATTACAGCTGCTGATCGACGCCGGAGCGCGATCAGAGCGGGCGCCCCGACTTGGGGCGCCCGTTTTTTTTCATCGAGCGGTCCTGCTGCTGACCTTTGCGACCGATATGTCGTATTGGCGGGACTATCTTGGACCCGGCGACGAGGACACTGCCGTTACCGCCGCCTGGCTGGTCCGACGCCCCGCCAAGAGGTGAAACGCCATTGCGGCCTGGACCTGGCCTTCTACCCTGGGCCACCAGCGCCCGACCCGGTTGAACGCCCCATGACCTGGGGCGACAGATCGACGACAGATCAACACGCCGGATCAACACATCGCGGGCGCTTCATCGTGTCCCGATTTCTTGCTACCGGTTTGCGCGGATTGCTTTATCGTGGGGCGGATTGTTTCTCGTGGGGTAGCCTGCGAACGGAGACCGGCATGAGCAAATACCATCCCCTGGACGTTCGCCACCCCGACAACCGGGCGCGTGAACGCAAGAGCTTCCTGCTCGATCCACCGTCGGAATCGACTTACGCGCTCAAACCGCTGCGTGAACTGGTTTCGGCGCCGTCACGCAGATCCCGAAGCACCGCGCGACAGGACACAGCGCCGGCAGAACCCCAACTCGGGGCGGTTTCACCTGGCGGCAATGACCCGGCGCCCAGGGCGCCGTGGGGCAATGCGTCCGGATCCTCGCGCGACGCTGCCCCCGCGCAAAACGTCAGTGAGCCGCCAACACCGCGCCTGACGCGGCGCCAATCACCGATGCAACAGCCACGCAAGCGCGGCGGCCGGTGGTTGTGGACACTGATCTATATGTCCATCATTGCCTATTTCCTTTTGCGAAACACGCAACTGGGTTTTCAGATCGAACGTTTCATCGTTGGCATCCTTTGGGACCTTGGGTTGATGTAGACAATCCTGAAGTTTTGGCTCCGGGGTGTTAACATCAGGTAAACACAGAACATTGTAGGGATTTTCGACCTGAATCCCCCGCCGAGCCGGTGTAAGATGCCCCGGGTGCAACGAACAATTCGCGCCCGGAAAGGATGTCATGCGCGTGGGAAAGGGCATCGTCGGGGCCACGCTTCTGTATGGGCCAAATGACTCATTGCCCGACCTTGTCGCGGTGATGCAGTTTCTGATCGATGATTTGCGCGCGGATGATCGCAGGATATCAGGGCTTCGCCTGGGCACCCGGTCGCTGCGGCTGCGCGCCGATTCGTTCGAGATCGTTCTGACCCTGGCCCGGGGCCCCCTGCCGCTTCCTGCCCTGGATGGCGTGATCCGGCCGGCGCCGCTGCAACCGGACGCCCCGGACATGACGCGGGCCCGGCTGATCCATAGCCTGCGCGAGCATCGCCACGCGCTCGGTTTCCTCCTGCGCCATCGCGGCGCTCTACCGGACGAAGTTGAAGATCCAGCCCTGATGCTGACCCGGATGGGGCGATTTTGCCTGGTGCCGGTGTTCGATGCCGCCCCGCCGGCCATGCTGGTCTGGCAGCCGGGCAGCCTGCTGTTTACACGCGCCGAGTTTCTGGCGGCGGATGCGCCGCAACTGCTGGCCCCACCGCCCAGCTTGCTGCCCGTTCAGGTCACCGCCTCGACCCGGCCGATGCCGGCGCGGGACCTGCGGCTTCGCGCGCCCACCCTGCCCCGGGTTATCACCCGGCAGGACCGCGCCGACCGGCGCAGCGGCGGCCGCTTGTTCGGCAAACCCGCCCCTGTTCGCCCCAGGGTTCTGCCCCGGCTGGAAACCGGGCAGGACGCCGTGACAACCGCCTTGCGCCAACCGGCGGAGCCGGCCCGGCGCGGGTCCGCGGCCCCTGTCGCCGTCGCAATGATGTGGCTGGCTCTGCTGCCTCAGTTGCTGACGCTCTGGCCGGTTTGAGGGCCAGATCCCGGGCCAGAGCGGTGGGATTCCTGCCAGGCCCGAAACGCGGTTTCCTCGGTCTCGCTCAGGCTTTCACGTGGGGCGACATAGGTGCGAATCGCGAAGACGACGGCGCGGGTGACCGGCAGGCGCATCAGAACCTGACGTTCGGCGCGCAGGTAGCCCTGCGGCCCGCCGGGCTCGGGCGAAAAGGGGGGGCGCTGATCGGCCTCGGGGCGGGGATGGAACAGGTCGGGCTGGGCATAGGCCAGGGCATTCGCGCGCCATAACGGGGCGTCCGGGCGGATCGCGTCAAACAGGCGCTGAACCCGCCTGGTGACCTGCGGGTCATAACTGGCGACGGGCTGGTGAATGCCCGGCAACCCGCGTCCGATCTTCTCGGACAGGGTCCAGCTGGCGGGAAAGCAAAGCAGCGCGCCGGTCAGGACATGGTGACCATCCGACCCCGGTTGCAGAATGCAGAAATCCTCCTGCATCATCTGGCCCAGTGACAGCAGCGGCGCTTCCATTCGGGGGGACACCGTGCGGCCATCCGGGCAGTTCACCCAAGCGCCGCGCCGCTCGAACCCCACGCCGGGACAATCGGCCAGCACCTTGTTCAGCAGCTCCTGCGCGGCGGCCAGGGCCAGTGGCAATAGCGCATGGACCCGGTGCACTTGCGTCCGGATCAGACGCCCCTTCTCGGCCATCTGCCCGGCATAGGCTTCGTCGACCTGCAACCACTGATCCGCGGGCAAGGGGCGGATGCCAGGCAGGCGCGCGCCATGCGGATCCATCCAGACCTTGACCGGCAGATGTTGATGCAAAACCGCCATCGGATTCTGTGTCCTTGTCGCAAACGGGCAAGACCCGGCATCACACGCTGCGCAGCTTTGGGCAACGGGGAGGACAGTGATGGAACACTACGCGCAGCGACGCAAGATCGATCCCACGCGCGGCGAAACGCTGGGCGACGGCACCCCCAATGATGCGAACCGGGTCGAGATTGGACCGACGCGGCTGGCCTTTGCAGAATGGGCGGCGGCGGGTTTGACCCTGCCCAACCTGGAACGGATGCGCGAATACCGGTTGCAGCGGCTGGTCCAGGCGCTTCAGGCGCGCGACTATGGCGGGCTCTTGATGTTCGATCCGCTCAACATCCGCTACGCGACCGACACCACGAACATGCAGCTATGGAACAGCCACAACCCGTTTCGCGCCTGCATGGTCTGCGCCGACGGGCACATGGTTGTCTGGGAATACAAGAACGCGCCGTTTTTGGTCGGCTTCAACCCGCTGGTCAAGGAGGTCCGCCATGGCGCCTCGTTCTTCTATTTCGCCACGGGTGACAAATCTGCGCAAGAGGCGCGGGGCTTTGCCGCGCAGGTCGATGAGGTGATGCGCGCCCATGCCGGCGCGAACCGCCGCATCGGTGTGGACAAGATCCTGGTGCACGGGCTGCGCGCCCTTGAAGGGATCGGGCTTCAGGTGATGGAGGGCGAGGAAGTCACCGAACGCGCCAGATCGATCAAGGGCCCGGACGAGATCCTGGCGATGCGCTGCGCGAACCACGCCTGCGAGGCCGCGGTGGCCGAGATGGAACATTTCGCGCGAACTCAGATCCCAACCGCTGAAATATCCGAGGACGATGTCTGGGCTGAATTGCACAAATCCAACATCCGGCGTGGCGGCGAATGGATCGAAACGCGCCTGCTGTCGTCTGGCCCACGGACCAACCCGTGGTTTCAGGAATGCGGACCAAGGATCATCAACAACAACGAAATCCTGGCCTTCGATACCGACCTGATCGGCGCCTATGGCATCTGCATAGATATCAGCCGCACCTGGTGGATCGGCGATCGCAAGCCTCCCCGAGCCATGATCGCGGCGATGAATCACGGGCTGGACCATATCCGCACGAATATGGACATGCTCAAGCCGGGTGTGACCATTCATGAACTGGTGCATGGCGGGCACCAACTGGCGCCGGAATACTGGGCGCAGAAATATTCCTGCAAGATGCACGGTGTCGGCCTGTGCGATGAATGGCCCTTTGTGGGCTATTGCGACAGCTGGATCGACGGCGCCTTCGACGTGGCACTGGAGCCGGGCATGACGCTGTGCGTCGAGGCGCTGATAAGCCCCGAGGGCGGGGATTTCTCCATCAAGCTCGAGGATCAGGTTCTCATCACCGAAACCGGGTTCGAGAACCTTTCGACCTATCCGTTCGATCCGGCGCTGGTCGGCTAGACCCCGGCCCTATTCGGCCGCGTGCAGCTTGCCACGCGGCTTCTTGCCCCTGGTCGTTCCACCGGTTTCCCCCGGTTGCGTCGCGCTGTCACCGGGCGCGGCGACCGGCTCGGCCACCGGGTCCCAGATGATTTCGGCGTGGCGCACCTTGGCCGTGCGACGGCGGAGCAACCGGTCATCGCGGGCGCGCCCAGGCGTAAAGGCCCTCAGGCGCGGCGCGGCGCCGGTGAACAGACGCTCAACCCAGACTCGTGCGGCCAGCATTGCCGGGGTCAGGACCAGCGTCAGCACCGTGGAGATCCCCAGGCCGAACACCACCGCCGTAGCCAGTGGTTTCCACCAGATCGATGTCGGGCTGTCGACCGTGTAGCCGCCATTCGCGAAGTCGATCGAAATCCCCAGCATCATCGGCGCCAGGCCGGCCATGGTGGTGATCGTGGTCAGCAACACCGGGCGGATGCGTTGCTCGGCGGTGCGGATGATGGCCTCGATCCGGGGCATGTAGCGGATGAACTCCTGATAGGTGTCGATCAGCACGATGTTGTTGTTCACCACAATTCCGGCCAGCGCGACGATCCCTGTGCCGGTCATGATGACCGAGAATTGCTGCTGCATGAACAACATGCCGATCAGCACCCCGGCGGTTGACAGGACAACGGCAAAGAGCACCAGGATGGAGTTGTAGAAACTGTTGAACTGCGCCAACAGGATGATGAACATCAGCCCCATGGCGGCGGCGAAGGCCCCGGCCAGGAATTGCTGCGATTCCTCCTGATCCTGCTGTTCGCCGGTCCACTGCCAGCCGATCCCGGGCGGAAGAGGCGCGCTTTCTTCCAGCCAGGTGGTCAGCTGGGTGATCCGTTCCGAGGGGGTCAACGTCGTCAGAGTATAGCCGGAGTCCAGAATTTCGGCGCGGGCGGCGGCGGCGGCGGCCCCGGGCGATCCGGCCTCGTGATCGCGCGGATCGACATCGGCGCGCGGGACGATGCGCACCGAGCGACCGTCAGCGTCGAGCACCGACAGCAATCCCGGTTCGACATCGGCCTTGATATCGAAGAACCGCTGCTCGCCGTAGCGGTCGATGGTAGCGCGCAGGATCACCGGTTCGCGCGTCACGAAATTGGACAGCGGGACCTGCCCCTGTCTCGTCTGCACCCGCAAGGTATCGAGGGTCGACAACAGGCGATCTTCCTCGGGCAGGCGCACACGGATCTCGATCTCATCATCCGACGTATCCACCCGCATGGTGTCCAGCATCAATCCCCGGGTGATGAGTTGCACCATGCCGCCCACGGTCACCACATCGGCACCATAGCGCCCGGCTGCGGCCGTATCGACGCGTATCTGCCAATCAATCCCCGGCAACGGGCGCGTGTCCTCGATATCGGTCACGCCGCCGATATCGGCCATCCGGGCGCTGACGAGGTCCACCGCAGTGTTGAGCGTCTCGTATTCATCGCCGGTCAGACGAAGCTGAATGGGTTTCGAGGCCGCCGGGCCGCCGGACATAATCATGTATTCGGTAATGATGCCGGGGATCTGGGCAAAGCGCGCCTCCATCCTGTCCAGCACCGTCTGCCCGATCAGGGTCGTGTCATCGCCCCGGTCATCCCAGTTCACAAGTTCGAACTGGATCTGGCCAATGGTATCGCGCGGCGATTGGGCGCCTGCGGTGTTGGCATTCAACCCGCCGGTCCCGGCAAAGGCGAAGCTGGCCGCGACGCCCGGTTCGTCCAGCATGATCTGTTCGACCTGGCGCAACAGATCGTCTTTTTCCTCCAGTGACAGGTTGCCGCGCGCCCGGACATAGACGATGCCCTGCTCCGGCTCGGTATCGACGAAGAAATTCACGCCGTAATTGTTCTCTCCGAAATAGGCAAAAACCTGCCAGACGGCAAAGACGATCACCGCGATGGACACAAAAGGCATGACCGGATTGGCCACGATCATTCGGGTGAACCGGCCAAACAGGGTGCGATGATCCCCGAATTTCACCGGGCGCGGCTTGGCCGCAGGCTTCAGTGCGTTCAGCGTGATCGACATGCCCATCGCACCCAGGCTCATCAGAATGCCGCCCGGCGCGAAGCGCATCAGGCCGGCGTCAACCGGCATCTGCGCCAGAGCGGGGTTTATCAGCACCAGCCCGCCGCCCAGCAGCAAGGCCGCCGCAATCAGCATGAACGGCACGCGCAAGACCCAGGGCAAGCGGCGCAATTTCTGCGCGAGTTGCTCGAACTGGCGCGCGATCCGCCCCGTCACACCGCCCAGAACCGGCAGGAAGATCAGCGCCACGATCAGCGACGCTGACAGAACGAAAATCAGAGTGACGGGCAACATGCCCATGAATTCGCCGGCCACGCCGGGCCAGAACAGCATGGGCAGGAAGGCGCACAGCGTCGTCGCGGTCGAGGCGACGACGGGCCAGAACATTCGTTTCGCGGCCTTGACGTAGGCCTTCATCGGCCCTTCGCCCTCGGCGATCCGGCTGTCGGCGTATTCGGCCACAACCACCGCGCCGTCCACCAGCATCCCCACGGCCAGGATCAGTCCGAACATCACGATGTTGGAAATTGTGACGCCCATGATGCCCAGCAGGATGAAGCTGAGCAGAAAGGATGCGGGAATGGAAAAGCCGACCAGCAGCGCCGAGCGCGTGCCCAGGCTGGCCAGCACGACGATCATCACCAGCGCGATGGCGGTCAGCACCGAGCCTTCGAGCTGACTAATCATCGAGCCGACCTGGTAGGACCGGTCGAGCGCCGGGGTCACGCTCACCGAGTCGCGCAGTTCGGCCGGCCAGTCTGCCGTTTCCGCCGCGATTGCGGCGCGCACTTCGTCAACCGTGCCGATCAGATTGAAGCCGCGGCGCTTGACAACCTGCAGCGCCAGCGTGGGCGCGCCCTGGAACCGCGCCGTGCCCGCCCGGTCCTGGAACGTCATGTTGATCGTCGCCAGATCGCCCAGCGTGACGACGCTGTCGCCATTCACCTTGATCGGCAGTCTGTATATGTCTTGTGGCGAGTTGAAGCTGCCCGGCAGCGAGATCGAAAACCGGCCGGTGTCTGATTCGATGTCGCCGGCTGCGACCAGCTGGTTGTTGTTGGTGACCGCTGTCAGCAATTCTCCTGCCGAGACATTGTAGGCTTCCAGCCGCAGGGGATCGATGATGACTTCGACCATCTCTTCGCGCACCCCGGCGATATCGGCGGACAACACGCTCTCGATGCCTTCGATCCGGCGCTCGAGATCCCGCGCCGCGCGCAACAGGGTGCGTTCGGGCACGTCGCCCGAAACCGCAACGATCACGATGGGAAATTGCGAGAAGTTGAATTCGTTGATCGAATAGGTATCGGCGCCTTCCGGAAAGCTTGCCTCAACGCGGCCCATACGGTCGCGCACATCGGCGATCACGGCGGGTTTGTCCCACCCGAATTCGAATTCCAGCACCACACCGGCATAGCCCTGGGCCGCGGTCGCGGTCATCTCGACCAGATTGTCCAGCCCCGCCAGTTCCTGTTCCATCGGCCGAACCAGCAGCGTTTCGCTATCTGCTGCCGAAATCCCCTGGAACGGCACCGATATGAACAGCGCCGGCACTTCGATATCCGGCTCGCCCTCCTTGGGCAGGCCGGTATAGGCCAGCACCCCGGCGGCCAGTGTCAGAATGACAAAGGCCAGAACCATGCGGGCGCGGCCGGCGGCCCAGTCGATCATGCCCAGCATCGCGTCACTCCTCGCCGCGGCGCGCGACGCGCACTTCGATACCGTCGGTCACATATTCCTGCCCGACGACGATCACATCGGCCTCAGCCGGAAGGCCAGACACCCAGAACCCTTGCGGGGCGTCGCGCATCACGGTGACGGGCGCGAAGAACGTGCGGTTGTTTTCGTCCACCAGCCGCATGCCCAACACCCCTTCATTGCTGATCGTCAGGGCCGAGCCGGGCACCAGATGCCCGCGAGACGCCGTCGCGGCAATCAGGATGTCTGCGCTCATGCCGTCGCGCAGCGCCAGATCGGGGTTCGGCACCGTCACCTCGACACGGAATGTCCGCGTCGCCGGATCCGAGGACCGGGACAGGAAAGTCACCTGCCCGACAACCTCGACGCCGTTCGACAGCCGCGCGCCTGCCATCGCGCCGAGCGCCAGACGGTCGATCTGGGTTTCGGCGGCGTAGCCGATCACCAGCAGCGGATCGAGCTGAATCACCGTTGCGCACAATCCGCCTGCCGATAGCAGCGACCCGGTTTCGGCCGAATTGGCTTCCAGAATGCCACCGAAAGGCGCGGTGATGGTCAGGCGCGCCAATTCGGCGCGCGCTGCCTCGGCCCCGGCTTGCGCGGCCTCGACGCCGGATCGCGCGGCCTGCAACGCCGCTTCGGCGGTGGCGACCCGGTTCTGGGCGCTGAAGCCGCCTTCG
>CAJQNQ010000233.1 GCA_905479725.1 uncultured Paracoccaceae bacterium
GTGCCGATTGCCGACACGAAAATCGAAAAGCAGCGCATCGTGCTGGAAGGCGATATTCCGTCCGCCGTCAACCCGCCGCCCGGCTGCCCGTTCCAGACGCGCTGCCGCTGGAAGGACAAGGTGCCGAACGGGCTGTGCGATATAGAGGTTCCGCCGATGCGCACGCTGGCGGGCGGCCACCAGATCAAGTGCCACCTGTCGGACGAGGTGTTTGCGGCAATGGAACCGGTGTTTCGTATCGCTGCCGAGTAGCTTGTGTGATGTCTCCTGGTGCAAACTGCCGGCGTCTCTAGTATCGACGCCCGAGGCGGTATGGGGGCGGGGGCGGTGTGCGCCACTCTGGCTGCCCGAGCCTGTTGAGCCCGGTTCCGGGCGAACGGGTTGCCGCCTGGCGCGCGCGGCGCACCGCTTTGATCTTGCGCCCTGACCGGTGCAATACCGTCAGTCGGATTGTATCCAGAATTCAGACAATCACTGGTTCAACGCGGCGGAGCCAGTGCATCCCGCACCAATCCGGATTGACTTTTTCCTTCTACACGCTAAGGATGAGCGATTAATTAGAAGAACGCCAGAGGCAGGATATGAGCAACCCCAGCGTCGCCCCGTCGCCGATCCGCTATGGTCTTGCGCGCCACCGCCCGCCCGGGCAATGGGCCCCCATCGCCCGGTCCGAGCCCCTTGTCGGTACGCTCTACCGCGTGGACGAGGTCGCCGCGTTCACCGCCGCCGTCCGCCGGGCCGAGAAGCTGGGCCTGCGCTATGGCCTGCGGCTGGAGTATATCCCCGCCGGGTTTGAGCGCGACGACACGGTCGCGGTCTTTGGCGAAGCCGAGACACAGCATCTCTTCGGCTCAAAAAGCAGACGCGAATGGCGCATTGGCACCCTGTCGCGGGATATGGCGAGCGAAGTCATCGAAAGCTATGTCAGCAAGGACATCGCGGTCGCCGCCGAACTGATGTCGATTGTCGAGACCCAGGACGGTATGCCCTTGATTTCCGTCACCATCCTGGGCCCGGCCCGGCCCGTTCCGCTTCCGATCCAGCGGCCAGCTCTCAGCCTGGTTCAGTGAGGTCGCAGGCCTGATTGGCAACCGGGACCGAAAGCCGAAAAACCCCGGCTGCCCCCCTTGCGCCCTCGCGGTTCTTTGGCTAAATCCCCCGCAAGACCCCCAGCGCGGAGAGGTGCCGGAGCGGTCGAACGGGGCGGTCTCGAAAACCGTTGTGGGTGAAAGCCTACCCAGGGTTCGAATCCCTGTCTCTCCGCCATTATCCCCCTAAAACGTTGAAATTGCATGGCGGTTTTCTGATTGAGCTCGGCTGCCTGCCCTATTCGTCGTGACTTGCGCGGCCTCCGGGGTTGCGTCAGTTCGCCGTTTCGACAGCGCATGCGCGCGCCGGGGTTTGCCTCGGACGGGCAAACGCGTCCATCTGCTGCTCATTGATGGCGCTCGGAACACCGGCGCATGGGCGGCTCAGGCGCTTGCAGCGGGCAGTTTGGAAAAAAGGCCTCCGACCCCCACGCCCCGTGCGGTGCCGTCATCGTTGCGCAGCAGGAACAGGGCGTCGAGCCCGCGTCGAGCTGCCAGTGCCGCGCCCGCATCGGGGCCAAGAACCATGAGCGCCGTCGCCCAGGCATCGGCCTCGGCGCCGGTGCGGGCGACAACCGTGACCGAGGCGGGCGACGCCAGCAGCGGCGCCCCGCGGTGCGGGTCCATGGTGTGCGACAGGCGACGACCCTGAACATCGATCCAGTGCCGATAGTCCCCTGATGTTGCCACGGCGGCGTCCTGAAGCGCGAGGATTGATTGGGGCGCGCGGCGGTTGGGGTCCGGTGCTTCGACCGCGATGCTCCAGGCCTCGCCGTCCGAACGAAGGCCCATCGCACGCATCTCGCCATCGATGCCGACAAGGCCGTCCGCGATCCCGTGGTCGCGCAGGGTCAACGCCAGTTGGTCGACCCCGTAGCCCTTGGCGATGCCGTTCAGATCGATGGCAATGGGCCGGGTCTTTCGCACGCGGCGTCCGTCCAGTTCCAGCACGTCATGCGCCGGCTGGCGCGGCGCGTTCATCGCCGCCCGGATGCCGTCGGGCGCGGCATCCTGGGGCCCGAACCCCCAGGCGGTCACCGCATCGCCCATGCCGATGTCGAAGGCCCCGCCCGAAGCGCGCCCGATATTCAGGCCAAGGCGAAGAACCTGCCCAAGGCCATCGGGCAGGGTCACCCATCCTGCCGGGGGCGCCGCATTGAGGCGCATCAGGTCGCTGGCCGCGTTCCAGGTGGACATCTGCGCATCCACCGTATCCACCGCAGCTTGCAAAGCCGCGCGGACCGGCTGCGGATCAAACCGGGGCCTGGCGAAGAACAGCGCCGACCAGCGGGTGCCCATGGTTGGGCCGTTCAGGGCATGACGTTCGAGTTCAGTAGACATCTTCGACATACCGTCCCTCGGCTTTCAGAACGGCGGGCGTCAGCCCCACGGGTGCCAGGATCTCGGCCAAGGCATCGGCCACGCCCGAGGCCATGTCGCGCCCGCCGCAGACCATCACACGGGCGCCTTCGCAGATCAGCCGGGCGACCTCTGCGGCCTCGGTGCGC
>CAJQNQ010000234.1 GCA_905479725.1 uncultured Paracoccaceae bacterium
GAACATCGTGGTGATGCCGTGGTCCAGAACGGACTGGGCGATCGACTGATAGGCATAGGATTTCGGGTCGGTCATCGGATTGCTTTCGGTCAGTGCGACGGTGGCGCCACCTTGCCCCCTTGCGCCGATCCGGGCAAGGGGTGCTGCCAGCGCGGGCATGGCTGACCGCCCCTGACGAGGGCGCGGTGATGGTGCAATTCTCTGGCGGATTTCGGACAGACTGCTAGGCTTGGACCCATGTCTGACCGGAGGATCCATGCGCAGCGCCTTGATCGCTTACAGTCTTGCCGCGTCGATGGTCACGCCACTGTCCGGCGCCACCGCGGGCCAGGACGGCCCGCAAGGCATCGCATTTGTGCAGGCGCCCGAACAATCTTACGGCGTCGCCATGGGACCAACCCCACAGTCCGCCTTCGCAGCAGCCACCGCCCGATGTGTCGATGGCGGGGCCTTTGCCGAAGACTGCATCCCGACGAACTGGTGCTTTCCGGCCGGCTGGTCGGTCGCTGTATCCCTGATGCATCAGGAAGGCTTTCACTGGCGCGAGGCAATCTGCGGCCTGCCGTCAGAGGCGGCCGCCCTGTCGACCGTCCGCGCGCTGTGCGCCCCGGGTGAGCGGCCCGGCATTATAGAGTGCGCGCTGTCCCAGGTCTTCGATCCGCAGGGAAATCCTCAGCTGGAAAACTGAGACGCGGTTTTTTTGCGCGGAATGTAACAAATCCTTGCAATTTCGCTGCCGCACTGCAGAAATCGGCCCAGCTTTTTGACCGATTCATGCGAAGGACGCATCATGGCCCAATTCAACAAGATCCTGATAGCGAACCGGGGTGAAATTGCGATCCGGATCATGCGGGCCGCCAACGAGCTGGGCAAGAAAACGGTTGCCGTCTATGCCGAGGAGGACAAGCTGGGCCTGCATCGGTTCAAGGCCGACGAGGCCTACCGCATCGGCGAGGGGTTGGGGCCGGTCGCGGCCTATCTGTCGATCCCGGAAATCATCCGCGTGGCCCGCGAATGCGGCGCCGATGCAATCCACCCGGGCTATGGGCTGTTGTCGGAAAACCCCGATCTGGTCGATGCCTGCACAGCGGCAGGAATCACCTTCATCGGGCCCAGGGCCGATACGATGCGCGCCCTGGGCGACAAGGCCAGCGCCCGTCATGTGGCGATCGCGGCCGGGGTGCCTGTCATCCCCGCGACCGAGGTTCTGGGCGATGACATGGACGAAATCCGCGCCATGGCCGAGGCGGTCGGCTATCCGCTGATGCTGAAGGCCAGCCATGGCGGCGGCGGGCGCGGGATGCGCGCGATCCTGGGCCCCGACGAGCTGGACGCCAAGGTGCGCGAAGGCCGGCGCGAGGCCGAAGCCGCGTTTGGCAATGGCGAGGGGTTTCTGGAGAAGATGATCCAGCGCGCGCGCCATGTCGAGGTGCAGCTGCTGGGCGATTCGCAGGGAAACCTGTATCACCTGTTCGAGCGCGATTGCACGGTTCAGCGACGCAACCAGAAGGTCGTCGAGCGGGCCCCTGCCCCGTATCTGACCGAGACCCAGCGCGCCGAGGTCTGCGAACTGGCGCTGAAGATCGGGCGGGCGGTGGGCTATCAGGCGGCGGGCACCGTCGAATTCCTGATGGATATGGACACCGACGCGTTCTATTTCATCGAGGTGAATCCGCGCGTTCAGGTCGAACACACGGTGACCGAGGAAGTCACCGGGATCGACATCGTCAAGGCGCAGATCCGGGTTTGTGAAGGGGCCACCCTGGCCGAGGCCACCGGCACGCCGTCACAGGCGGATGTGACGCTTTCGGGTCACGCGCTGCAATGCCGCATCACCACCGAAGACCCGCTGAACAATTTCATCCCCGATTATGGCCGCCTGACCGCTTACCGCAGCGCCACCGGCATGGGCATCCGCCTGGATGGTGGCACGGCTTACGCGGGCGGGGTCATCACCCGCTATTACGACAGCCTGCTGGTCAAGGTCACAGCCTGGGCGCCCACCCCGACCGAAGCCATCGCCCGCATGGACCGCGCGCTGCGCGAATTCCGCATCCGGGGGGTCAGCACCAATATCGCCTTTGTCGAAAACCTGCTCAAGCATCCGACCTTTCTGGCCGACGAAGCCACCACCAAATTCATCGACACCACGCCAGAACTGTTCCGGTTCAGGAAGCGCCGGGACCGGGGCACCAAGGTTCTGACCTATCTGGCGGATATCACCGTCAACGGACATCCGGAAACCTCGGGCCGCGCGCGCCCTGCCGCCGAACCGCGCGCGCCCGTGCCCCCCAAACGCCGCCTGGCCGCGCCCCCGGCGGGCACCAGGACGCTGCTGGAGCAACAGGGCGCGGCGGCGGTGGCGTCCTGGATGAAGGACCAAAAGCGCCTTTTGATCACCGACACGACGATGCGCGACGGGCATCAATCGCTGCTGGCAACGCGGATGCGTTCCATTGACATGATCCGCGTGGCGCCGGCCTATGCCACCAACCTGCCCGGATTGTTCAGCATGGAATGCTGGGGCGGCGCGACCTTTGACGTGGCGTATCGCTTCTTGCAGGAATGCCCCTGGCAGCGCCTGCGCGATCTGCGCCGCGCGATGCCCAACGTGTTGACCCAGATGCTGCTGCGCGCCTCGAACGGTGTGGGCTACACCAATTACCCCGACAACGTGGTGCAGGCCTTCGTAGCGCGCGCGGCGGAAACCGGGGTGGATGTGTTTCGCGTGTTCGACAGCCTGAACTGGGTGGAAAACATGCGCGTGGCGATGGATGCGGTCATCGAATCCGGGCGCATCTGCGAAGGCACGATCTGCTACACCGGTGACCTGCTGGACCCGGCGCAACGCAAATACACCATCGACTATTACGTGCGCATGGCCAAGGATCTGGAGGCCGCGGGCGCGCATGTGCTGGGCGTGAAGGACATGGCCGGGGTGCTCAAGGCGCCCGCCGCCCGGGTGCTGTTTTCGGCGCTAAAGGATGCCGTGGACCTGCCGATCCATTTCCACACGCATGACACCTCGGGGGCGGCGATTGCCACGCTGGTGGCGGCGGCGGAAACCGGGGTCGATTGTGTCGACGCCGCGATGGACGCGTTCAGTGGAAACACCAGCCAGCCGACGCTGGGATCGGTGGTCGAAGCGATGCGCCATACCGACCGCGACACCGGGCTGGACATCGGCGCGATCCGCCAGATTTCCGACTATTGGGAGCAGGTGCGCGCGCATTACCTGGCCTTCGAGACCGGGCAGCAGGCCCCCAGTTCCGAGGTCTATCTGCACGAAATGCCCGGGGGCCAGTTCACCAACCTGAAGGCGCAGGCCCGCAGCCTGGGGCTGGAAGAACGCTGGCACGAGGTCGCGCAGGCCTATGCCGACGCCAACCAGATCTTTGGCGATATCGTCAAGGTCACGCCTTCGTCCAAGGTGGTGGGCGACATGGCGCTGATGATGGTCACGCAGGGGCTGAGCCGCGAACAGGTCGAAGATCCGGACACCGACATGTCCTTTCCGGAATCGGTCGTCGATATGCTCAAGGGCAATCTGGGCCAGCCCGAGGGCGGTTGGCCTGAAGCGATCACCAAAAAGGCGCTGAAGGGCGAATCCCCATCGACCGAGCGCCCCGGCAAGCATCTGAAGCCGGTCGATCTGGAGGCCATGCGCGCGCAACTGTCCAGGGATCTGGAGGGTTTCAAGGTCGATGACGAGGACCTGAACGGCTATCTGATGTATCCCAAGGTGTTCCTGGACTACATGGGCCGCCACCGGCAATACGGGCCGGTCCGCACCCTGCCGACCTGGAATTTCTTCTACGGGATGCAACAAGGCGACCAGATCTCGGCCGAGATCGACCCCGGCAAGACGCTGGAAATCCGCCTGATCGCGCTGGGCGACACGATGGAGGACGGCGAGGTCAAGGTGTTCTTCGAACTCAACGGCCAGCCGCGCACGATCCGCGTGCCCAACCGCAAGGTCATGGCCACCAAGGCCGTGCGTCCGAAGGCCGAGGACGGCAACCCCGACCACATCGGCGCACCGATGCCGGGGTCTGTCGCGTCGGTCGCCGTCAGCGTCGGGCAGACGGTGAAATCCGGCGACCTGCTGCTGACGATCGAGGCGATGAAGATGGAAACCGGCCTTCACGCCGACCGCGACGCCACGGTCAAGGCCGTGCATGTGCAACCCGGCGGACAGATCGAAGCCAAGGATCTGCTGGTCGAACTGGGCTGACTTCCGGGGCGACGGACGGGCCGGGGTAATGCCGAAGCGCGGGCCCCGCCGTCCGCGCGGCGGCCGCTGTGCCGATTCCGCTCGCCTGGCTGAAGCGGCCACAATCCGCTTGATCCGCGCAGCGCGCTGGGCTGCCCGCCACCCCCGGCGAAGCGCCCGATCGGCGCCCGGCCCTGCGGCGCAAAAAACGCGGAGACCCGGCTTTTTCCCCCTTGCAGGGGCTGCGCAACTGGCCTAAATCAGCGCCTACGCACCGAGCGGGCGTAGCTCAGGGGTAGAGCATAACCTTGCCAAGGTTAGGGTCGAGAGTTCGAATCTCTTC
>CAJQNQ010000235.1 GCA_905479725.1 uncultured Paracoccaceae bacterium
TCCATCCGCCAGCCCGCCGCATTCACCGGCATCGTCGGCATCAAGCCGACCTATGGGCGCTGCTCGCGCTGGGGCGTCATCGCCTTCGCCTCGTCGCTCGATCAGGCCGGACCGATGACCCGCACGGTGCGCGACGCGGCCATCATGCTGGGCGCCATGAGCGGGCATGATCCGAAGGATTCCACCAGCGCCGACCTGCCCGTCCCGGATTTCGAGGCCGCCCTGACCGGAGACATCAAAGGTCGGAAAATTGGCATTCCACGCGAGTATCGCATGGATGGAATGCCGTCCGAGATTGAAAAACTGTGGGCCGACGGCGCTGCCATGCTGCGCGACGCGGGCGCCGAGATCGTCGATATCAGCCTGCCGCACACGAAATTCGCGCTGCCCGCCTATTACGTCATCGCCCCCGCCGAGGCCTCCAGCAATCTGGCGCGCTATGACGGCGTGCGCTATGGCCACCGCGCCAGGCTGGACGCGGGCGACGGCATCACCGAAATGTATGAAAAGACCCGTGCCGAGGGCTTCGGCCCCGAGGTGCAGCGCCGCGTCATGGTCGGCACCTATGTGCTGTCTGCCGGGTTCTACGACGCCTATTACAACCGCGCCCGCAAGGTCCGCGCGTTGATAAAGCGCGACTTCGACGAGGTTTTCGCGGCAGGCGTGGAGGCCATCCTGACCCCCGCCACCCCGTCCGCGGCCTTCGGGCTAGGCGAAATGGCCGATGCCGATCCGGTAGAGATGTATCTGAATGACGTGTTCACCGTAACCGTCAACCTGGCCGGGCTTCCCGGGATCGCCCTGCCCACCGGGCTGAACAGCGCCGGTTTGCCGCTGGGATTGCAACTGATCGGGCGCCCCTGGGGCGAGGCAGACCTGCTCAACACGGCCCAGGTTCTGGAGAATGCGGCGGGATTTGTTTCCAAACCGCAAAAATGGTGGTAACCTCCTCGAAAAACAAGAATTCGAGCAGAGGCAGATATGCAAATAACGTCAGCAGCGGGCGCGCTGGCCCTTTTGGGTCTGGCGGCGTGTTCAGCGAGTCCTGAATTCTCCAATCCCATGGAAACCGGCGTCGGCTTCGGCGATTATCAACGCTACCTGGCAGAGCGCGACAGCGTTCGTCGGGCGTCCGCGACGCCCTACAGCGTGCCGCCGGAACCGACCCGCGGCGCCATCCTTCCCCCGCCGGACATGCCTCCCGCGCCCGGCACCCTGGCCGCGGTGCCCCTGCGCTACGTCGCCGCGGCCCCGCCACCACCGCCACAGGTGGCGCCGCGCCCTGCGGCCGTCGTCGTTTCGCAACCGCCCGCGCCCGCCGCCTCCATCACCGCGCAGGTCCTGCCCACAGCGCCCAGCCAACCCCTTGCCGCGCCGCTGCGTCAGACCGCCCCTGCGCCCGTGCCGCCACAACCTGCCGTCCAGACCGCCAGCGCCCGCCCATCCGCCGCTCCGGTGGCTGGCGCCAGCCCCGGCGCCCCCCGCCCGGTGCAGGCAGGCGCCGCATTCGGCACGACACCCCAGTCCGATGCAGGCCCCAGCCTGCGCCCGCGCATCTCGGACGAGCAGGATTTCGACGCCGTTTCCGCGCGTGAGAGCATCGAATCCGACCGCGAGCGCCTCGAGCAACAGCGCGCCCAGTATCAGGTGATCGAGGTTGCTTCCGTCCCCGACGACAGCGTCACCGGCGGCCCCAACATCGTGGCCTACGCATTGTCCACCAGCCACCCGCCGGGAACCGAGATGTATGACCGCGCAAATCCGCTGCGCTGGAGCCGTTGGGAGGACGCCTGCCTGCGGTTTCGCAACCAGGACGCGGCGCAGGAAGCCTTCCTGAGCAATGGCGGACCCGAGCGGGATCGCGGCAACCTGGACCCGGACGGCGATGGCTACGCCTGCTGGTGGGATCCCACTGCACTGCGAAACGCCGTGGCATCGAACTGAACCGCCGATGAAGTGGCACCCCTCGCCCAATTTCGGCCCCCGCCGGACGGGGCAAAGCCCGTCGCTGATCGTTCTGCATTACACCGAGATGACGTCGCCCGAAGCGGCGCTCAGGCGCCTGTGTGACCATCAGGCAGAAGTCTCGTCGCATTACCTGATCGGGCGCGACGGCACGCTGTGGCAGCTTGTCGACGAAGCCCAGCGCGCCTGGCACGCCGGGGCCGGGACGTGGCAAGGGCGCGACGACATCAACTCCCGCTCCATCGGGATCGAGCTGGACAATGACGGTCACAGCCCCTTCTCCGCGACGCTCATGCTGGCCCTGGAAAATCAACTGCGCGACCTTCTCAGCCGCTGGGGCCTGCCGGCCAGCGCCGTGATCGCCCATTCCGACATGGCGCCGACGCGCAAGGTTGATCCGGGCCCGCGCTTTGACTGGCGCCGCCTCGCGCTTCAGAATCTGGCGATCTGGCCCACACAACCGGGCGACCCCGCGCGCCCGCTCGCAGACAGCCTCGACACCATCGGCTATCCGCCAGCGCCGGCATCCGACCGGCTGCGCGCCTTCCGGCTCCGGTTCGCGCCAGGCCATAAGGGCCCTGAAAGCGCCGGAGACCGGGCGCAAGCAGACGCAGTCGCCAGACTCTGTCATACATTCGAAAAATGAAATCTTGATACGGGTATCTTGAAAGACCATCGCAAAAAAAGTCGAAAAACTATCACCATCTTTGTGCCCCAAATATCCCGGGGGGCCCCCGCACGGGGGCGGGGGCAGCGCCCCGCAGGGCCGATGGCCCTGCAACCCAGGCCGGGCGCGGGTGGGGCCTTGTGCCCTGCCCGCGCCCGGTCATCCCCGGATTTACGCACACCTTCCGCCAATCGGCTCAGTGCAGGCGCCCCCGGATTCGTCGCAGTGCCCACCAGACAGCGCCAATCACAACCGGTGTCAGGATCGCCATGACGCCCGGTTTTCCGATACCCAAGGGTTCGGCAAAGGGCAGCGCCAGATTGGACGCCAGCCCCACCGCGTAATAGCTGATCGCCACCACCGAAAGCCCTTCGACCGTGTGTTGCAGCCGCAGTTGCAGATCGGCGCGCTTGTCCATGCTTTGCAAAACGGCCTGGTTCTGGGCCGAGCGCGCGACCTCGACCTGGGTGCTCAACAGGCGGCCGACCCGCATCGCCCGGTCCGACAAAACCGCCAGCCGGCTCTCGGCGGCCTTCACCGTGCGCATCGCCGGGTCGTAGCGGCGGCGCATGAACTCGGCCAACGTCTGCCGCCCC
>CAJQNQ010000236.1 GCA_905479725.1 uncultured Paracoccaceae bacterium
CTTTGAAAGCACTGGCGTCGGCCTGCCCGCCTTGCGGCGCTGACCGGCTTCATCTTTCCCCAAATACTCACGGGGGTTCCAAGGGGGCGCGTGCGCCCCCTTGGCGAGGGGGTGCGGGGGGCGAGCAGCCCCCCGCACCCCTCCTCTACACGATCACGTCGCTGGCCTGTTGCGCGCCCACGCCGAACACCCGCTTGTAACGCGCGACCTGATCCGCCGGGCCCATGGCCTTGCGCGGATTGTCCGACAGTTTGACGGTGGGCCGCCCGTTGGCGCTGACCGCCTTGCAGACCAGGCTGAACGGCGCCAGGCCGTCGCCCGCCGCCAGCCCCCGGAAATCGTTGGTCAGCAACGTGCCCCAGCCAAAGCTGACGCGGACCTGCCCGGCGAATTGCTGGTGCAAGGCCTTGATCTTGTCCACGTCCAGACCGTCGGAAAAGATCACCAGCTTTTCGCGCGGATCCTCGCCGCGCTCGCGCCACCAGCGGATCGCGGTTTCCGCGCCGGTCGCCGGATCGCCGCTGTCGATGCGCATCCCGGTCCAGCCGGCCAGCCAGTCGGGTGCGTTGCGCAGGAATCCATCCGTGCCGTAGGTGTCGGGCAGGATGATGCGCAGGTTGCCATCATGCTCCTCGTGCCAGTCGGCCAGCACATCATAGGGTGCGCGCGCCAGTTCAACGTCCGATTCGGCCAGCGCGGCATAGACCATGGGCAATTCATGCGCGTTGGTGCCGATCGCCTCGATATCGCGGCGCATGGCGATGCGGCAGTTCGAGGTGCCGGTGAACGCGTCGCCCAGCCCTTCCATCAGCGCCTGCACGCACCAGTCCTGCCACAGGAAGCTGTGCCGCCGCCTTGTGCCGAAATCGGCCAGCCGCAGCCCGTCGATGCTGCGCAACTGTTCGACCTTTTCCCACACCCGGCTCATGGCGCGGGCATAGAGAACCTCCAGTTCGAATTTGCCCATGTCTTTCAGAACCGCGCGGCTGCGCAGTTCCATCAGGACGGCCAGCGCGGGGATTTCCCACAGCATGACCTCGGGCCAGGCGCCTTCGAAAGTCAGTTCATACTGCCCGTTGCGCTTTTCCAGGTGATAATCCGGCAGGCGCATGGTTTCGAACCACTCCATGAAATCCGGGCGGAACATCTGGCGCTTGCCGTAAAACGTGTTGCCGCGCAGCCAGGTGCTTTCGCCACGGTTCAGCGACAAGCCGCGCACATGATCCAGTTGCTCGCGCAATTCGCCTTCATCGATCAGGTCGGCCAGCGGGATTGCCGATGATCGGTTGATAAGGCTGAAGGCGACCGTGGTATCGGGTCGATTTCGAAAGATCGACTGGCACATCAAAAGCTTGTAGAAGTCGGTGTCGATCAGGGACCGCACGATCGGATCAATCTTCCAGTTGTGATTGTGCACACGGGTTGCGATATCGACCATGTCGGCCCTCCTGGCGCTGGGCGCGTTTGCCCATGCATACCGGGAACGGGCCCGGGCTGGAAAGCCCGAAAACGGAGGAACAGGATGCAGTTGGAGTTGCCGAACATCGGCGTTCTGGGCGCGGGCGCCTTTGGGACCGCGCTGGCCATCGCCCTTTCGCAAGCCGATCGGGCCGTGAGGCTCTGGGCGCGCGACGCCGATCAGGCGCGCCAGATGCAGGCCGCGCGCGCCAATGCGCGCCGCCTGCCGGGCGCCCGCTTTCCCGATGGGCTGAGCGTGACGGGCGATATTCAGGGTCTGCGCCGGGTGCCCACCGTGCTGCTGGCCGTGCCGACGCAGCAATTGCGCGCGGTGCTGGAGGCGCAGGCCGACGCCCTGACCGGGGCGGTTCTGATTGCCTGCTGCAAGGGCGTCGAACTGGGCACCGGCATGCTGCCGACGCAGGTCATTCAGGATGTATTGCCCGGAGCGCAGGTCGGCGTGCTGACTGGCCCCAGCTTTGCCGACGACATCGCCGCTGGAAAACCGACCGCGCTGACCCTGGCCAGCGCCGGCCCGCACCGCGAAAGATTGCAGCGCGATCTGGCCACGCATCACCTGCGGGTCTATCTGACCGACGATCTGATCGGCGCGCAACTGGGCGGCGCGTTGAAGAATGTTGTCGCCATCGCCGCCGGGATTACCATCGGCGCGGGGCTGGGCGAAAGCGCGCGCGCCGCGCTGATGACCCGAGGCTTTTCCGAGATGAACCGGCTCGCGCAGGCGCGCGGCGCCCATGCCGAGACCCTGCTGGGCCTGTCCGGTCTGGGGGATCTGGTGCTGACCTGCACGTCCGACCGCTCGCGCAATTACCGCCACGGGCTTGCCATCGGCGCCGGGCAGGTGCCGGATGCCTCGGTCACGGTCGAGGGGGTCAAGACCGCGCAGGCGCTCGCGGCCGATTCCGGCCCGGACACCCTGCCGGTGACCTGCATGGTCGCGGCGCTGTGCCAGGGCACGGTGTCGCTGGATCGGGCGATGGATCTGCTGCTGTCGCGCCCCTTGCGCGCCGAGCGGGGCTAGACCAGCGTCACGCCCGCCTTGCTCAAGTCAGTCAGGGCGGCATCCAGCGACCCGTCCAGGTCGATCGCGCGGCAGGCGTCCAGCCGCACGGTAACGCCGTATCCCAGCCTTGCCGCGTCGATGGCCGAATAGGCGACACAGAAATCCGTGGCCAGCCCGGCCAGGGTCAGTTCGCGGATACCGCGCTCTTGCAGGTAGCCGTGCAGTCCCGTGGGCGTGGTCTTGTCGTTTTCGAAAAACGCGGAATAGCTGTCGATCCGCGGGCGAAACCCCTTGCGGAGGATCAGGTCGGCGGGGTCGGTGTTCAGCCCGGTATGAAACTGCGCGCCCTTGGATCCCTGCACGCAATGCGTGGGCCACAGAACCTGCGGGCCATAGGGCATCTGCGTCAACGAAAAGGGGTCTGCGCCCGGGTGATTGGCGGCAAAGGACAAATGGTCCGCCGGGTGCCAGTCCTGGGTCAGAACCAGCGTCTTGAAACCGGCGGCCAGCGAGTTGATCGCGCCGACGACCGCGTCGCCATCGGTCACCGCCAGCGCGCCGCCGGGGCAGAAATCATTTTGCACGTCGATCGCGATCAGCGCGTGGTGGGCGGGGTTCATGGCGGGCCTCCTGCGGTGGCGGTTGCCCGGGGATATGCCGGCATGCGGACCGCGCCGTCAAGCGTGCGGTCCGCGCCGGGGCGGTATGGCGGGGCTTTGTGCCCCGGCCAGTGTCCCAGTCAGTGTCCCAGTCAGTGTCCGGGTCAGGCCGCGAGGGCGTCGACGGCCTGGTGCGCGCGCGCCAATGCGGCGTCGGCGTCAACCGCCATTTGATCGGCGGCAACGAAGGTAACATCGGTGATGCCGAAGAATCCCAGCATGTGCCGCACATAGCCCGAGGCAAAATCCACCGGCCCGCCCAGTTCGGTGCCGCCCGAGGACAGCGCGATGATCGCCCGTTTGCCGGTCAGCAGCCCCTCGGGCCCGGCTTGCGTATAGCGGAAGGTCTCGCCCTTGCGCGCCAGCAGGTCGAACCAGGTTTTCAGCGCCGCCGGGATACCGAAATTGTAGACCGGAAGCCCGATGATCAGCGTGTCGGCGGCGCGCAGTTCCTCCAGCAGAGTTTCCGCCAGCCGGGTGGTTTCCGCCTGCTCGGGCGTGCGGTTTTCGGCGGGGGTGTAGATGGCCGACATCCAGGCGCCGTCGATCGCCGGCAATCCGGCGCCTAGGTCACGCGCGATCACCCGGTCATCGGGTCCGGCCAGGCGCTCTTGCAGGCGGGCGGTCAACTGGCGCGACACCGAAGCATCGCCGAGAATGGAAGCATCAATCTTGAGAAACGTGGTCATGGTCTGTGTCCTTGTTCAACAGGTGCATCTACAAATGGCCCTTGCTGTCTTGAACGCAACACGTAAAAATGCGCCGATGATGTGAGGAAATGCACAGACATGGCGGTTGAAAACTGGGACGAGATCCGCACGGCGTGGCACGTGGTGCGCGCCGGAACGGTCAGCGGCGCGGCTGACCTGCTGGGTGTGCATCATGCCACCGTGATCCGTCATGTGGATGCGCTGGAGGAACGGCTGGGCGTGAAGCTGTTTCAGCGGCATTCGCGCGGCTACACGCCGACCGAAGCGGGGCAGGCTCTGGCGCAGATCGCCGGCGCGACCGAAGAGCAATTCACCCAGTTGGCCATGCGGTTGCAGGGTGACAAATCCGGGATTTCCGGCGATCTGGTGATCTCGACCTTGCCGCAATTGGCAACGATTCTGCATCTGGCGGTGGCCGATCTGGCGCGCGCGCATCCGGCGCTGAATATTCTGGTGCGCACCGAGGAACGGCTGGCGCGGCTGGAATACGGCGAGGCGCATGTCGCCGTGCGCGCCGGGACGCGCCCGACCGAACCGGACAACATCGTGCAGGAGTTGCTGGTCGGCCATTTCACGCTTTGGGCCAGCGCTGCCTACGCAAAGGAACACGGGTTGCCCCAGACGCCCGAGGATCTGTCGAACCACCGGCTGGTGACGGAAATCCTGGACGGGAACCGCGCGCCCGTCGCCAGATGGCTGGGCGCGCTGCCCGGACAGCCGCATATCGTGCTGCAAACCAATGAAACGGATCTGCGGCTGGCGGCGATCAAGGCGGGTCTTGGCATGGGTTTCTTGAACGATGGCGCCGCCCATGCCGATCTGATCGAGATCATGCCGCCACTGCCGGAATGGGGGTTCACCGTGTGGATGGTGACGCATGTCGATCTGCATCGCACACCGAAGGTGCAGGCAGCGACCAGCGCCATCCGCAAGACCCTGCGCCGATGAACAAGACCGCGCCCGCGGATCGCCGCGCCGCGCTGCTGGGCCATGCCGCGATGCTGGGGTTTTCGGCGGCTGTGTCGGGGTCCTTCAGCCTTGGATCCATGGTCGCCAATGATATCGGTCCGACGGCGCTGACCGTGGTGCGATTCCTGCTGGCGGCGGTGGTGTTGATGGTGCTGGTCAGTGTGGTTCCCGGTTCGGGGCGGCAGGGCAGGCGCGGCTTTGCCCGCGCCGATTTCCGCGCACCCTGGCGCTATGCCGTCTTCGCGGTGCTGTATGGCGGCTATTTCGTCTTGATGTTCGAAGGGCTGAAAACCGCGCCCCCGGTGTCTGCCGGGGCGGTGTTCACGTTGGTGCCCCTGATGGCCGCGGCAATAGCCTGGCCGCTGCTGGGTCAGCGGCCGACACCGATCGTTGTCAGCGCGCTGGTCGTCGGTGGTGCCGGCGCCGTCTGGGTGATCTTTCGCGGCAATCTGTCCGCGCTGTTGGCCTTCGATATCGGCCGGGGGGAAGCGATCTATTTTCTGGGCTGCGTGCTGCATGCCATCTATGCGCCCATGCTGCGCCGCCTGAACCGCGGCGAAAGCGCCATGGTCACGGCGTCGATGACCACGTTTTTCGGGTTCTGGTTGTTGCTGGCCTATGGCTGGGAGGAGGTGCGAGGCACAGATTGGGCCGGGCTGCCGGTGCTTGTCTGGGTGGCGCTGGTCTATCTGGTGATTTTCGCCACGGCTTTCGCCGCGTCGGCGTTGCAGTTCGCGGCGCAGCGTCTGCATTCGTCCCGGGTGATGGCCTATACCTATCTGACGCCGGTTTGGATCATCGTGTGGGAAATGGCGCTGCGGCATGGCGTTCCCGGCGTTATGATTGTGCCCGGAATCGCCCTGATCGTTGTGGCACTGCTGATTCTCTTGCGGGCCGACCAGGGCGCGAATCCCCCGATTCATGGGGGCTGATGAATGCCCCGCGCGGAAAATCGCCCGGAGTTTCGCGGACTTGGCGGGAAACCCTTGATTCCCATGGCCTTCCATCGCAGGCTTCGGGGGCATGTTGACGCTGCTGGCGTAGCCTTCATTTGGGTGCTGCGTCGCAGCGAGAAGGAGATTGTCATGCTTCATATTTTTAGTCGGGGCCGGTCTGACCGGTTTCTACGCAGTCTAATTTTCGGAATCGTTGCGCTGTTTTCGAGCGCCATCGCAACCGCGGCCGTTGCGTGCCCGGATGTCAGCCTTTCCGGCCAGCAGATCAGCTGGTCTTCGGATCAGCTGTGGCAGCCGCGCAGCCACCCGGTCACCGCCGGCGGCGGTGTCAACCTGAGCGGGTGCTCGCAGCCCGGAGTCGGATGGGTTGCGACAAGCCCTGATTTCGAACTGAATTTCAGCAATAACAGCGCCGGAAGGGCGCTTGAACTGCGCGCCGTCGCAGGTTGTGACGTGGTCTTGCTGGTCAACGATGCGCGCGGCCAGTGGTTTTTCAACGATGATGGCGGAAACGGGTCGAATTCCCTGATCAGTATCCCCAATGCGGCGGCCGGCGTCTATGACATCTGGGTCGGCACGTTTGGCAGTTCGACCTGTAGTGCAACGCTGGAACTGGAAACCTTTGGTGTCGCGCCGGGTGGCGGCGGCAGTGCTTCGCCTCCGCCCCCTCCGCCCCCGCCCCCTCCGCCGCTGGCGGCCGCGTGCCCTGATCCCGGTCTGAACGGCCAGATCCTGACCTTCAACGGCCAGGGCCTGTGGGTGCCGCAGCGTTTCGGCGTCACGGCGGGCGGCAATGTGGATCTTGGCGCGTGTGCCTCGGTTCCGGGCACCGGACAGGTGATCCAGAACGCCGATTTCACGTTGAACCTGACGGACAACAACCAGGGTTATGACCTGGAATTCCGCACCGAGGGTGCGGGCTGCGATACCGTGCTGCTGGTCAACGATGCCTTTGGGCAGTGGAGCTTCAACGATGACGATGGCGGGCTCACGTCTCGCCTTCGGCTGAACAACGCTTCGCCCGGTCAATATGACATCTGGGTCGGCACGTTTGGCAGCGCGAACTGTCCGTCAACGCTGGTCCTGGAGACGTTCGGCGGTCAGGTGGCCCCTCCGCCCCCTCCGCCGCCGCCCCCTCCGCCGCCAACGCCGACCGCCGCGCTTTGCCCCAGCTTCGCCAACCCGGGTCAATTGCTGACCTTTACCGGTCAGCAGTTGTGGACCCCGCAGAGCCGCAGCGTTCTGGCCGGCGGCAATGTGGATCTCGCGGCCTGTCCGTCGGTGCCTGGCACCGGCTGGGTGATCGAAAACCCTGATTTCACGATGAATCTTGTCCAGAACTCGCAAAACTACGATCTGGAATTCCGGACCGAAGGTCAGGGCTGCGACACGGTGCTGCTGGTCAACGACGCGACAGGTCAGTGGCAGTTCAACGATGACGATGGCGGTTTGCAGTCGCGCTTGCGTCTGCCCTCGGCGCCGGTCGGACAGTATGACATCTGGGTCGGCACATTCGGGCAGCAGAACTGCCAGACCACGCTGGTTGCCGAAACCTTTGGCGGCCAGGTCCAGCAGCCCCAGATCTTGCCCGATCCGGGGAATCTGACGGGTTTTCGCGGTCAGCTTGGCCAGACGTTGATGTTCCAGGTCACCGGTGCCTCGGCCGGAACCATCTGGGGGACCGACGTCTACTCGGATGATTCCAGCCTGAGCCGCGCCGCGGTTCATGCCGGGGCGGTGCAGCCCGGTCAGACCGCCGTTGTGCAGGTGATGATCCTGCCGGGGCAGGGCGGGTATTCGGGAACCAACCGCAACGGGGTCCAGTCGTCGAACTACGGGTCCTGGGGCGGCAGCTACCGGTTCATCGGCCTTGCCCCGCCACCGCCACCGGCGATTCCCGCCGTGCAGGGCAACTGGCGGATGAACGCCAATGGCTGGGGCGGAACGCTTGTCCTGAACTGGATCGGCAACGCCTGGCAAGGGTCGATCACCTGGGATTCGACCGGCGTGACCGAGGGCATCGGCGATATCCGGTTCGATCCTTCGACCAATGCCCTGAGCTTCACGCGTCAGGTTCCCGCCGCGTCACAGGCCTTTCAGGGCTTCCTGAACGGCAACCAGTTGAACGGTCAGTTCAGCGTCATGGGCGGTCCCGGCAGTTTCGCCTGGTCGGCGACGCGGTAACGCCGCGACGGTAAAGTGACAACGGGGCCGCGGGGAAACCTGCGGCCCCAGTCGTGGCGGGCCCAGTGGCGGGCCCAGTGTCGGGCCCAGTGTCGGGCCCAGTGGCGGGTCTCGTGTCGGGCTTCCTGGTGAGCGGCGAGCGTGACCGCAACTTCCAGATTCGGGGATCAGATTCGGGGATCAGACCGGCGCCACGATCAGACCGGCGCCACCCAAATCGCGCCCTCGCCGGCAGCCTCAGGAAAACCTTTTCGTGACATGATATGAGGGCCGGGGATGTCATTGGCGCTTCTCGTCCTGCGGGCGGGGCGTTTGTCGGTTGCCCGATTCAGTGAAAGTCCCGGCTCGGAAACAGGATCTTCGCCTGATCGCGGGGGTGGCGTTTGCCGGGTTTGAGGCCGCGCAGGGATTTGGCGCGCAGCGGATGGTTGCCGGGCAGTTCGCGCAGCACCACCGGGCGGCGGGCCTCGTCGCCGCGCCCTTCGGTCGGGTCAATCGCCCCAGGACCCTCGGTCCCCAGATCGCCCAGGATGCCCAGCGTGGGGGACAGATCCTCGACCTCGTCGGCGATCAGGTGAATGATCCCCTGTTCGCGCTGCAACCGCCCCGTTACCCGCAGCAACCGCCCGCCGATCACCACGCGGCGAAAGCGTTCATAGATCTTGGGCCAGACGATCACGTTGCAGACGTCGGTTTCATCCTCGAGCGTGATGAAGATCACGCCCGAGGCCGTGCCGGGCCGCTGCCGGGTGATCACCAGCCCGCAGACGCTGACCCGCGTCGGCCCCTGCGCCAGCGCCGAATGCGGCGTCAGGCCGGGCAGATGGGGGCGCAGGATCTCCATCGGGTGGGCGCGCAGGGACAGGCGCAGCGCCAGATAATCGTCGATCACCTGCTCGCCCAGCGTCATCTGCGGCAAGTCTGGTGTCTCCTCGACAATCCCCTCGCCATCCTGGCCGAACAGCGGCAGAGGCCTGGGCGCGCGGATCGCCCGCACCGCCCACAGCGCATCGCGCCGGTTCAGCCGCATCCCGGCAAAGGCGTCGCCCTCGGCCAGCCGTTCCATCGCCGCCGGGGGCACACCGGCGCGCCGCCACAGGCTTTCAGGATCCGGATAGCCATTGCCGCGCGCCGCCACGATCCATTGCGCGTC
>CAJQNQ010000237.1 GCA_905479725.1 uncultured Paracoccaceae bacterium
CTTGGCGGGACATAGGTTTGTCGTTTTTCCATCTGGCTGGCATGGGTAGAACAATACCAGAACATTTCAAGTTGGCAAGCCGCGTCGCACTACATCATGTGCTACCGGATCAAAGGGGATAAGCCTTTGCCTGACAAATGAAACCTTCGCGGCTGTCATTTATTCAACCAACTGCCCCCAAAGATCATACTCGGATGCCTCGTCAACGCGCACGTTTACGATATCGCCGGCTTTGAGCCCTTCGAACCCGTCGTCGATGAACAGGTTCCCGTCGATCTCGGGCGCGTCGGCCTGTGTGCGGCAGGTGGCGCCTTCGGCGTCCACGCCGTCTACGATGACCGGCAAGAAGCGGCCCACCTTGGCCTCCAGCTTCGCGGCTGAAATCGCCTGTGCCTTTACCATGAAACGCTCCCAGCGTTCCTGCTTGACCTCGGCGGGCACGTGATCGGGCAGCGCGTTTGAGCGCGCGCCCTTCACATCCTCGTATTGAAAACATCCCACCCGATCCAGCTGCGCCTCGTCCAGCCAGTCCAGCAGGGTCTGGAACTCGGCCTCGGTCTCACCGGGGTAGCCGACGATGAAGGTGCTGCGCAACGTGATGTCCGGGCAATCCGCGCGCCAGCGGGCGATCTCGTCCAGGGTCCTGGCGGCGGCGGCCGGGCGGGCCATGCGTTTCAGGGTGTCCGGGTGGGCGTGCTGGAACGGGATGTCCAGATAGGGCAGGGCCAACCCTTCGGCCATCAGCGGGATCAGGTCGCGCACATGCGGGTAGGGGTAGACATAATGCAACCGAACCCAGGCACCCAACAGGCCCAGGTCGCGCGTCAGGTCGGTGATATGCGCGCGGTGGCCCCGGTCCGTGGCGTGTTTCAAATCCACGCCATACGCCGAAGTATCCTGGCTGATGACCAGCAATTCGCGCACCCCGGCTTCAACCAGCTTCTCGGCCTCGCGCAGGACGGCATGCGCCGGACGGCTGACCAGGCGGCCCCGCATATCCGGAATGATGCAGAACTTGCATTTGTGGTTACAGCCCTCGGAAATCTTCAGATAGCTGTAATGGCGCGGGGTCAGTTTTATGCCGGCGGCTGGCAGCAGGTCGATGAACGGATCGGGCTTCGCCGGCACCGCGGCGTGAACCGCGTCCAGCACTTGCTCATATTGATGCGGGCCGGTAACCGCCATGACCTTGGGATGCGCCCCGGTGATGTAGTCGGGCTCGGCGCCCAGGCACCCGGTCACGATCACCTTACCGTTCTCGCGCAAGGCCTCGCCGATCGCATCCAGCGATTCGGCCTTGGCGCTGTCCAGGAACCCACAAGTGTTGACCACTACGGCATCGGCCCCCTGATAATCAGCCGAGATCGCGTATCCTTCGGCCCGCAGCCGGGTCAGAATGCGCTCGCTGTCGACCAGCGCCTTGGGGCAGCCCAGGCTGACCATGCCAATGGTCGGCTGACCATCGGGGCGGGGGCTGTCCGGCATCCGCGCGCGGGGGGCGAGATCGGGGCGAAGCTCGGGCGGGTTCTGGCTCATGGCGCGGATATACGCGGGAAGATGCGCTGCGGAAAGGGGCCAGCGCCGCACGGGCATCATCTTTGTGCCGCAAATATCCGACGGGTGGGTTCGGGCGGGTGGCAAACCCGCCCGGCGGGGGGAAGGGGCTGGCCCCCGCGCATGGCGGGGGCTCGATGCCCCCGTCATGCGCCCCTCCCTCACCGCCCAAGCGCGACAGCGCGGGGCCCATGCAAGTCTTCGCTGCCGCCCCCCGCCCATCTCTCGGTATCCGGCTTTACACACCGTCGTCGAATGGCTCGAAACTGTCGGCGCTGGAACGGTTCCAGCGTTTCATGTAGCCGAACTTGTCCGTTTCCCCGCGCAGCAGGAAGCCCTCGGGCATGTAGGGATAGACATCTTCGCCGGTGACCATTTCACGGTCGTTTTCGCGCATCATCAGATGCCAGGGCAGAAACTGTGACGGATGGCTCAGCCCGGCGGCGCCTGACATGTCACCCAGCGCCTTCATCGTGTTGCGATGAAAATTGGCGACGCGCACGGCCTTGTCGGGCACCACCAGTGCGCGTTGCCGCCCGGGATCCTGCGTGGCGACACCCGTCGGGCAAAAGTTGGTGTGGCAGGCCTGAGCCTGGATGCAGCCGATCGAGAACATGAACCCGCGCGCTGAATTGGCCCAGTCGGCCCCCAGCGCCAGGGCCTTGGCGATGTCGAAGGCGTGGATCAATTTGCCCGAAGCGCCGATCTTGATGTGCTCACGCAGGTCGGCCCCGCGCAGGGCGTTGTGGACAAAGGTCAGACCTTCCACCAGGGGCATCCCCATATGGTTGGCAAATTCCAGCGGCGCGGCGCCGGTGCCGCCTTCCTTTCCGTCGACGACGATGAAGTCCGGCGTGATCCCGGTTTTCAGCATCGCCTTGACCATGCACATGAATTCGCGCCGGTGGCCGACGCACAGCTTCAAGCCGACCGGCTTGCCCTCCGACAGGTCGCGCATTCGGGCGATGAATTCCATCAGCTCGATGGGCGTCGAAAACGCGCTGTGCCCGTCGGGCGAATGGCAATCAACGCCCATCGGAATGCCGCGCGCCTCGGCGATTTCGGGGGTGATCTTGGCGGCCGGCAGAATCCCGCCCTGGCCCGGTTTCGCGCCCTGGCTGAGCTTGATCTCGATCATTTTCACCTGATCGAGCGCGGCGGTTTCGCGAAACTTGTCGGGGTCGAACTGGCCATCGGGCGTGCGGCAACCGAAATAGCCGGTGCCGATTTCATAGATCAGGTCCCCGCCGCCCGCCTTGTGATGACGGCTGATCCCGCCTTCGCCGGTGTCATGGGCAAAGCCGCCAGCCTTGGCGCCCCGGTTCAACGCAGAGATCGCGTTGGCGGACAACGCGCCGAAGCTCATGGCGGAAATATTATAGATCGATGCCTCATAGGGTTGGCGACAATCCGGCCCGCCGATGGTCAGGCGGAAATCGGTGTTGGTAATCTTGCGCGGACGAATCGAATGGGTCAGCCATTGATACCCCCCACCGTAGACGCTGATCTTGGTGCCGAAGGGGCGCTTGTCTTCGATGTTCTTGGCGCGTTGGTAGACGATGTTGCGAGCCTCTCGGGAAAAAGGTTCCTCGTCATGATCACTTTCCAGCAGATATTGCCGAATTTCCGGGCGGATCATTTCGAACAGAAACCGCACATGCCCCAGCACGGGATAATTGCGCAGAATGGCGTGATGCGTCTGGCGCACATCATGCAGACCGACCAGAGACAGCGCCAGGAACGCCAGGAATGGTATCCAAAGCCACGGCCAGACAGGGACAAGGACAAGTGAAATCAAGGTCAACGCAACGCAAAGAGCGAAGGTTGTATAGCGCAGATTGCGCGCGGCCATGGTCAATGCTCCCGTCCGAAAGGTTCGGGCAGCTTAGCAGCATGACGTTAACGAAAAACCCCCAAAAGCCCCGGGTTCAGGCTTTGAAGCTGGGGGCTCGCTTTTGCATTTCGGCGGTGATGGCCTCGATCTGGTTGGCCGAGCCGATGATATCGCCCTGCAACCGGGCTTCGAGCGCCAGCCAGTCATCCCCGCCGGGCCAGGCGCTGCGCACCAGAGCCTTGGCGCCGTTCGCCGCTTCGGGGCTGCGCAGCGTAATGGCGCGGGCTGTTTCGCGCGCGGCCTCCAGCGGGTCCTGGGCCAGGCGGGTGACCAGGCCCAGCGTCTGGGCCTCGGGGGCCTGCACGATGCGCGCGGTGAGGATCAGCTCCAGCGCCTGATCGGCGCGCATCACGCCCGGAAGCAGCTTGGTCAGACCCATGTCGGGCACCAGCCCCCAGCGCGATTCCATGATCGACAGGCGTGTTTCGGGATGCGCGATGCGGATATCGGCCCCCAGCGCCAGTTGCATCCCACCCCCGAAGGTCACACCGTGAAGCGCGGCGATGACCGGCACGGGCAGGTCGGCCCAGACCGTGCAGGGATGTTGAAAGGCATTGTCGGCGCGGCCCTGAAGGGGGGTGTTGATCTCGTGTTTCAGCGCCTCGATCCGACCGGCAAACGACATCAACAGCGTGGTGTCGATCCCGGCGCAGAAGCCGCGCCCATCGCCATGCAGGATCACGGCGCGCAGCCCCTGTTCCTGCGCCAGCCGGTCGCCCGCGTCCGAGATTGCCTGAAACATCGCCTGATCCAGGGCGTTCAGCTTGTCGGCGCGGTTCAGCATCACCTCGGCGATGCCGTCTTCGATCTGGATCGTCACGCGGGGGTCGGACATGCGGGGCCTCTTGGCGTTGTCGCTTCGGATCGCTCGACGCTGGCGCAAGCCCAGGCGCGCGGCAAGGGGGACGTGGCGTCGCCCCTGACGCTGCCCCGGCTTCAGGCCAGCCACCACAGGCGGGTCAGATAATAGAACGCGGGCGCCGCGAAAATCACGCTGTCCAACTGGTCCAGAAACCCGCCTTGCCCGGGGATCAGGTTCGACCAGTCGCGCAAGCCCCGGTCGTGCTTGATGGCGCGCAGGATCAGGTTGCCAGCCTGCCCGCAGACCGAGGCCATCGCGGCCATTCCGGCGGCGGCCGGCGGGCCGAAAGGGGTGATCCAGCCCAGGATCAGGCCCAGAACGGCGGCGGCGGCCACGCCCCAGGCAGCCCCCTCCCATGTCTTGGACGACAGGCCAGCGACGATGCGCGTTCGCCCCACACGCCGGCCCATGTAGAAATCGACCAGATCGCCCGCCTGCACGACCAGCACCAGAAAAGCGATCAGCAGCATCCCGCGCCCGGTTTCACCCGGCAGTTCCAGCCACATCAGCGCCGGAAGATGGCTCAGGCAAAAGACGCCGATCATCAGCCCCCACTGCATTTCCGCCACGCGCGACAGAAACCGGTTGGTCGAGCCGCGCAGCACCGAAACGAAGGGCAACAGCAGGAACACGTAGACCGGAATGAACACGACGAAGAGCTGGGTGGCGCCAAACAGGATGAACAGGAATTGCGCTGGCAGGATCAGGTAGAAGGCCAGCGCCAGCGACAGGTGATCGGCGCGTGAGCGAGCGGAATAGGTGTAGAATTCGCGCAGCGCCGCAAAGCTGGCGATGGCGAAAAGCAAGACCACGGCAAACGGCCCGATCAGCATCGCCAGGGTGAACAACACCACCATCGCCCACCAGCTGTCCACCCGGGTCATGAACATTTCGACCGAGGGGTCGGGCTGATCGCGCCGCTTGCGCAGGCGCTCGCCGAATACTGTCAACGCCAGCAAGAGCAGCGTCACGCCCAGCGCCAGAAGCCCGATGTCGCGCAGCATCGGGCTCATGTCCGGTCCTCGGGCTTCAACGCCAAAAGGGCGGCGGCGGCGCGTTTCAGGAAATCCTGCCGCCCCTCGCCATCGCCCAGAGTTACCGGCTCGCCGAAGATCACGCGCACCATCAGGGGCAGCGGGATCACCTCGCCCTTGGGCATGACCGAATTCAGATTGGCGATCCAGGTCGGCACCAGCTCGACTTCGGGCCGCGCCGTGGCGATGTTGAAGAGCCCGGATCTGAAGGGTTTGAGGGGCTCCGGCCCCTGGTTTCGCAGCCCTTCGGGAAAGATAATCAACGAGGCGCCGGCCTCCAGCGCCTCGACGATGGCCGCCATCGGATCATCGGTGCGCGCATCGGGGCGCCGGTCGATCAGCACCGCCTGAAACACGTCCCGCCCGGCAAAAGCGCGCAGGCCGTTGGACAGCCAGTAATCCGCCGCCGCCACGGGCCGGGTGCGCAGACGCAGGTGATGCGGCAGGACCGACCAGATCATCGGCATGTCGGCATTGGACACATGATTGGCGAAATACACCCGCTGGCGCGCCGAAGGCCCGACACCGCGCCAATCGGCCTGAGCGGCCGTTATCGCCCGTGCGAACAGCACGATGGCCTGACCGACAACGCGGGCGGCAAGACGGCGCGGAAACGGCGACGGTGTCATCCGCCGTATCATGCGGAATGCCTGCGGCGCTGGAAAGGGGGAAACGATGGCGGAGGCAATCGATCGGCGGATCGAACCGCCGCTACGATAGCGTGAGCCAACCGGAGCTTGTGCGCGTCCGGCGGGGTGGTAACATGCGCCGAGTTCAGGATCTGAGGTCTCGACCAGAGGCCACGGCCGGAGTCTGGGACCGGAGGAAATACATGCGCTGGATTTACAGGCTGATCGGTTTGATCGTGGTGTTGATCGTCATCGCGGTCGGGGCGCTGTTCTTGATCCCGAGCGACCGGATCGCCGCCGTTGCCACACGGCAATTCGAGGCCGCGACGGGCCGCGCGATGACCATTTCGGGCCCGGTAAGGCCAACCCTGTGGCCGCGCTTGGGCGTCCGAATCGAAGGCGTGGCGCTGGCCAATGTCGCCGGCTCTGACGCGGGGGCCATGTTGAGCGCGCAAAGCGTCGAGGTCGGTGTGGGACTGTCCGCCCTGATGGGTGGCGCGCTGGCGATCGAGACCTTCGAGATCAACAGCCCGCGGATCGTGCTGGAGCGCGATGCGAATGGCCAGGGCAATTGGGTGTTCGGTGGTCTGGGTGGCGCCGATGCGGCTCCCGTTTCCGCCAGTGACCCGGCAGCGCCGCAATCGGGCGGAGCGTTGAGCGGTGTCACGCTGGACCGTGCCGTGATCACGGACGCGAGCCTGCGGTATGTCGACCACGCCGCCGGAACCGACATCACCATCGAAGGCGTCGACATCACCCTGACCATGCCGCAGGCCGGCGGCCCCGCCGACCTGACGCTGGCGATCCGGCGTGGCGGGTCCGAGGGGCGCTTGAACGCGCGCGTCGGTTCGGTCACGGCCCTGCTGGGCGGCGAGGTCACGACGATTTCGGCGACCGTCACCGCCGACGGGCTGGATGCCGGGTTCGAGGGGCGCGCGGGGCTGGAGCCCTTGGCCGCTGAGGGGCAGGTGACGCTGAGGGGCTCGCAGCTGGCACCGGCGCTGGCGCTGGCGGGGATCACGGGCACCGAGCCCCTTCCCGCAGCCGCGCGGCCATTGTCGCTTTCGGGCCGGGTTACACTGGCGCCCGAGGGCTCGGTTCATCTGCGCGAGGGCGTTGTGGGTGTGGGCAGCAACCGGATCAGCGCCGCGCTGGATCTGATCACCAGTGGAGAACGGCCCAATCTGAGCGGCGAAATCAGCGCCGACCGGCTGGATCTGAGCGGGTTCCTGGCGGGCGGCGAAAGCACGCCGCCGTCATCGGGGGGCGGCTGGCCGACGGAGCGGATCGATGCGTCGGCGCTGGGGCTGATGGATGCGCGCATCGGGCTGCAACTGGGCCCGGTTATCACCGGATTCGGAGATCTGGACCGGGTGCGCGGGACTTTGGTCATCGACCGGGCGCGCGCCGTGCTGACCCTGGCCGAGATGCGCGCCTTCGAGGGCGGGATGACCGGCGAGTTGGTGGCCAACAACCGGTCTGGCCTGTCGGTGGGTGGCACGATGCAGATGCAGGGCGTCAGCCTGTTGCCGCTTCTGACACAGGCCGCCGGGTTCGAGCGCCTGACCGGCACCGCGGCGGCGACACTTCAGTTCCTGGGGTCTGGTCAATCGGTCGATGCGATCATGCGCAGCCTGTCCGGGCAGGGGCGCTTCGATTTCGGGGCAGGGGAAATCATCGGGTTCGATCTGGCGGGGATGCTGCGCAACCTGGATGCCGGTTATGTCGGGGAAGGGAACCGGACGATCTTCGACAGCCTGAGCGGCAGCTTCGCGGTGCAGGATGGAGCGTTGAGCAATGACGATCTGGCGCTTGCGTCCAGCCTGCTCAGTGTGCTGGGCGAAGGCGTTGTCGACATCGGCGCGCAAGTGCTGGAATACCGCGTCACGCCAGAGGCCCTGCGCAATTCCGAAACAGGGCAGGCGCTGCGGGTGCCTTTGCTGATTACCGGCCCGTGGTCCGCGCCGCGCTTCCGGCTGGATCTGGAAGGCATGGCCGAACAGCGCCTGCAGGAAGAGCGCGCGCGGCTGGAGGCCGCGGCGCAGGCCGAGCTGGACCGGCGAGAACAGGAAGCCCGGGCCCAACTGGAGGAGCGGTTGCAGCAAGAGCTGAACGTCACGGTTCAAGACGGTCAAACCGCCGAGGACGCGGTGCGGGGCGAGGCCGAAGGCGCGTTGCGCGACGGGTTGCTGCGGCTCCTTGGCGGTGGCTCGGAGCCGGCGGCAGTCGATCCCGCGGCCGCAGCGCCAGTGAGCGAGTAGTCCCGGCGCGCGCGGCCGGGCCCCCTGGTTCAAGGCAATTCGAATTGCCTTGGGCGCCGTTGGACGCGGGGCGCGATCCTGGCTGTGCTTCGCCCCTGACCATGACCAGGCCCCTTTTCACGCGGATGCGGCTTGGCGCCCAAGCGGCTTCGAAGCCGCTTGTCACAGCCCAATCGTGCGCGCTCAATCCATCGGCGCGGCGCCGCCCATGGCGGATTTGCTGGAAATGTATCCCGCAAGACGCTCGCCCGCCTCGGCCCCGTGGGGTGGCGGCGTAAAATTGGCCAGGTTGATCTGCCAGATGGCTTTCGCGCGCTGGGTGGAGTTTTGCGCGCCGCCCGCTTCCCAGGTGCCGAAATTGTTCAGATCGGCGACCAGGGGCGCGTAGAAGGCGGTCGAATACCGGGCCATGGTTTGCGCGGCGGCAAAGAAATGGCCGCTGGGCTCCACCTCGGCGATCGCCTCGAAACCAATCGCATCGGCGTCGGCTTCTGGCCTCACACATAGCTCGGCGATGGTCTGCAATGCTTCGACATCGTTGATGAATTTCTCATATCCGAAGCTCAGACCACCCTCCAGCCAGCCCGCGCTGTGCACGTTCATCGTGGCGTTGCCCATCAGCCCGCCCCACAGCCCCATGTTGTTTTCCGTCGCCGCCTGCATGTCCGCCACGTTCGACGCCGACCCCGCCGCCGAGCGCCAGGGCAATCCGATGAAGCGCGCCAATTGCCCGGCGCCGATCTGCATTTTCACATGTTCGGGCGTGCCGAAGGCCGGGGCGCCGGATTTCATGTCGACATTCGAGGAAAACCCGCCGTAGCTGATCGGCGCACCCGCGCGGGTCATTTGCACCAGGGTGATCCCCGCCAGCGCTTCGGCGTGTTGCAAGGTCAGCGCGCCGGCCACGGTGACCGGGGCCATGGCGCCGGCCAGGCAAAAGGGAGTGATCACGGACATCTGCCCGGCGCGGGCAAAGTCGATCAGCCCCTTGGCCATCGGGTTGTCCAGCACACGCGGCGAGTTGGAATTGATCACGGTGATCGCCCAGACCCCATCGGAGAAATCCGACTCGGACAGGTTCAGGCCGATGCGGATCATGTCCAGGCTTTGTTCCACCTGCCCACCGCCGCGCGCGTAGATGAACATCGGCTTGTCGCACAGTGTCATCTGCGCCTTCATCATCGCGTAGTGACGCAGATGCGGCGCGATGTCCTGCGGTTCGGCGGACGGGCCCAGGACGTGGATCACATCATAGCTTTGTTGCAGCTTCAGGGTTTCTTCGTAGCTTTCCAGCGAGCCGGGGCGGCGGCCGCGCGCCAGATCGGTGACATTGGGGCAGCCGGAGCCCGGGGTGAACAGCAAGGCCCCGTCTTCATAGATCTGCTCGCGCAGCGGATTGGCGGCGCGCAGGCGGATCGAGGCGGGCGCGGTGTCCAGCGCCGCCGCCGCCATGTCACGTCCGATGAACACCATGTCCTCGACAACGCGGGCCCCGGCGGCGCGCAGGATATCGCGCGCCTCGGGTAACAGGACACGCATCCCCAGCTCTTGCAGAACGCGCAGGGCGGCTTCGTGCAAGGCCGCGATCCGGTCCTCGCTGAACACGGCTTGCGGGGTGAACGGGTGGCGAAGCTGGCGGTAGTTGACGACCCGCTCAGGGGTGGTGGCGGTTCCGCGCCGCCGACCGCCCGCGCGGGGATTGCGGCGTGGAGTGTCCATGGCGGGCTTCGATGTTGGGGGTGTGGGCATGACCGCAGCATGACGCGGTGACAGGCCCGGTCAAGCGCCATGTTCCCGTGCCGGAGAGTTTTCGGCGCACCAGGTTCATGGTGCAGTCACCGGTAGCGGCGGCGGAACCTGTGAAAGCGGGGAATGGTACCGACACCCCGGCTCGAACGGGGGACCTCTAGATCCACAATCTAGCGCTCTAACCAACTGAGCTATGTCGGCACGTGCGGGCCGTTTAGCCCCCCGTGCATTCAATTGCAAGGGGGCAATCCGGTCACAGGTCGCGCGCCCAGATCTGGTCGACGACGTCTTGCCCGAAGGACCGCGACGGTGTGCTTTTGACGATGCGAAAGCCGTTGCGATGGTAAATGCGCCCGGCCGCCGCAAAGCTTTCATGGGTCCACAGGCGCATCCGGGAATGTCCTGTTTCGCGCGCGAAACCGATGGCGTGATCCAACAGGGACTGGGCCAGTCCGGTGCCGCGCGATTCGGGTTCTACCAGAAACAGGCGCAGCTTGGCCGTGCCGGGCGTTTCGGGAACGACGAAGACACAGCCCTGCCGTTGCGCCTCGCGCCAACCGATCCAGCCACGGGACAGGTCAGGGTCGGGCCGCGCGTTGAAGGCGTCGATGATCTGGCGAACAAGGGCGCCGAAGCTGTCATCGAACCCTTCGGTGCGGGCATAGAGTTCGCCATGCCGGGCGACCACCCAGTCGCCGTCGGCGGCGGTGTAGGGGCGAATGTGAAACGCGGACATGCGGATAATTCTGGCGTATGGGCCCCGCGGCTGTCAAGCCACGCGCTTGCGCGGGCCGGCGCGGCAGGCTAGGCAGCACGGTGAAACGGAAGGGGCTGACATGAGCATCAACAAGCAAAGCGAGATTGCCGCCAACTTGCAGATCGGGCCGACAGATCAGGGCATGGTGCGCATCTATGTCGAAGCCGAAGGGCTGGAGCTGCCGCTGGATTTCGACGCCGACGAGGCCGAGGAAATCGCCGAGGAGTTGCGCGGCGCGGCGCAGGCGGCGCGGGCAATGGCGGAAACCGGCGGGAAAAAGGGCAAGCCGCGGCGCTGAACGCCCAGAATAAGCCATTGCGGATGTGGGTGAGAGACCGGACACGACCCAGACGGAATTCGTTGCGGCTGCTTCCTTCCGGACCTGACCGAGTTGGCGAAGTGCCTGCCCGCGCCGATCTCTCACCGCCCATCTAGTGAAGGCGGACGCGTTTTGCAAGGGCGGGGATGGCACTCTGTCCTGGCACCGAATGGCCGATTGCGGCGCGCGCCCGATCTGCGATACTGCGGGCGACGTCCAATGAAACCACGGGTTCATGAGCAAGCGCGGCTATCACCACGGAAATCTGCGGCAGGCGCTGGTTGACGCCGCGCTGGACCTGATTGCCGACAAGGGGCCGACCGGGTTTACCATGGCCGAGGCGGCGAAAACCGCCGGCGTATCGGCCGCCGCGCCGTATCGCCATTTCGCCGGGCGCGATGACCTGATCGCCGAAATCGCGGCGCAGGGGTATGACATATTCGGCGATGTGCTGGAATTCGCCTATGACGAGGGCAAGCCGTCGCCGTTGGCCGCATTCGAGGCGGTCGGGCGGGCTTATCTGGCCTTCGCGCGCAAATATCCCGGGCACTACATGGCGATGTTCGAATCCGGTGTCGCGCCGGGCCAGACGCCCGAACTGGCGCGCGCGTCAGAACGGGCCAACCGGGTGCTGGCGCGCGCGTCCGAGGCGCTGTCGGCCCGGATCCCGGCCGACCGGCGCCCGCCGGTGGCGATGTTCTCGGCGCATATTTCAGCGCTGAGCCACGGGATCGTCGAATTGTATGCGCGCGGCAAGCCCGGCGCGCGAACCCCCTTCACGCCCGAGGAATTGCTGGAGGCCGGGGTCGGCATCTATCTGCGCGGCCTGGGGCTGATTTCGCCGGACTGACGTGTTGTCGAAAAAAGATGGGATCGGCCCTTGAAGGTGGCGCGGGCTTGCCCATCTATGTAAATGTGAATAACATTAACACCGCAACAAAGGAGACCACCACAATGACCGCCATTACCGCATGGCCGAACCGCGCCGAAAACTGGCTGGACGACAAGGGCAAAGGGGCCTGGATCGCCGCCATGGTTTTGGGGTTCATCTTCTTTTGGCCCGTTGGGCTGGCACTTCTGGCATACATGATCTGGGGAAAAAGAATGTTTGGGAAAAACTGCAACAGCCGCACTCGCAACCACCGCGCCGCCTGGGCGATGCACGCCCCGTCCGGCAACAGCGTCTTTGATGCCTACAAGGCGGAAACGCTGAAGCGGCTGGAGGATGAACAAGAAGCGTTTTCGGATTTCCTGCGCCGTCTGCGTGAAGCCAAGGACAAATCGGAATTCGATCAGTTCATGGCCGACCGTGAGCGTCAGCGCGCATCGGAAGTCCGTCCGGTCGAACCGGCGGAGTGATCCGGGCCCCGGGCTGTCAGGGGCGGGAGGCTGCTCGCCCCCCGCACCCCCTCGCCAAGGGGGGCAGGCCCCCCTTGGAACCCCGGTTTCGAGTATTTGAAGAAAGATGAAGGGGCCGTGTTGGCCCTTTTTTAATGAACCGCCATGAGGCGCAGGGCGTCCAGAATGGCGGCGTGGGTGTTGCGCGAGGCGACAGCATCGCCGATGCGCCACAGGCGGAACATTCCATCCGGGTTGAGGATGTCGGTTTGCGGGCGTTGTGCGACGAGGTCTTCGTGGTTCACCGCACCCAGGTTGAGCGAGTGTGGTCTGAGGTCGAAATACAGGTCGTCGAGCGGGCGCGTTCCGTGGTTGACAACGATCTGGTCGACCACTTGTTCGCGCGTGAAATCGCTGTAATCGGTGCCGATCACGGCGCGCAGCCGGTTGCCGTCACGATGGGCGGATTTCAGGCGCCATGTGACGGTGAAAGTCACGCCCTTTTCCTGCATGGCGCGCATGTAGGGGGTCAGGTTCATCGCCATCACTTCGGGCGCGAAGCTGCGGTCCGGGGTCATGATTTCGACCTTGGCGCCGCTGTTGGCGATCAATTCGGCGGCCTGCATGCCGGCGTTGTCGCCCGCGTCGTCATAGACCAGAACATGGGCGCCCGGTTTCACATCGCCTGAGAGGATGTCCCAGGTGGTGACCACCAGATCACTGCCGGCGCTCAGCACATCTGTGAAGGGCAGGCCGCCGGTGGCGACGATCACGATGTCGGGGTTTTCGGAGAGCACATCATCCGGGTCGGCCATGGTATTGAACCGAAATTTAACACCTGTCGCCGAACATTCCGCCATGCGCCAGTCGATGATCCCCATCATCTCCCGTTTGCGCGGGCTTTGGGCCGTTAGCCTGATCTGGCCGCCGGGCTGGTCGGCGGCCTCGAACACGGTGACATCATGGCCGCGAAGACCGGCGACGCGGGCGGCTTCCAGACCGCCAGGTCCGGCGCCGACAATCACCACCCTCTTGCGGTCAGCCGCGGGCTGGATGTCCTGCGGCAGCGTTTCCTCGCGCCCCGAGGCGGCGTTGTGGATGCAAAAGGCCAGACCACCCTGATAGATGCGGTCCAGGCAGTAATTGGCGCCCACGCAGGGGCGAATGCGGTCTTCGGTTTTCTCGACAATCCGGCGCACAAGATGTGGTTCGGTCAGATGCGCCCGGGTCATGCCGATCATGTCCACCGCCTGCGAAGCGATGGCGTGCCGCGCTGTGGCGACATCGGGCACACGCGCGGCGTGGAAGATGGGGATGTCGACTGCATGCCTCACGTCAGACGCGCAGGCCAGATGCGGAGCCGATGGCATGCCCTGGATCGGGATCACATCGGTCAGGGCCGCATCGGTGTCGATATGCCCGCGGATCACATTGAGGAAATCGACCATGCCCGAGGCCTTGAATCGCCGTCCGACCTCGATCCCCTCGGCGGGGCTGGTGCCGCCGGGCAGACGCTCGTCGGCGACATACCGCATGCCAAGGATGAAATCCTCTCCGACCCGCTCTCGGCAGGCTTTCAGAACGGCCAGCGGAAACCGCATCCGGTTGTCCAGATCGCCGCCCCAGGGTGGGTCAAGCCGGTTGGTCAGGGGCGAGACGAACTGATCCATCAGATGCCCGTAGCATTCGAATTCGACGCCATCCATGCCGCCGGCCTTCATGCGTTCACAGGCATCGGCATAGTCCTGGATGACACGCTGGATGTCCCAGTCCTCCATCTTCTTGGTGAAGGCGCGGTGCGCAGGCTCGCGTTCGTGGCTGGGCGACAGGACCGGCAGCCAGTCGCCCTTGTCCCAGCGCGTGCGGCGTCCCAGATGGGTCAACTGGATCATGATCGCCGCGCCGGCTTCGTGCACCGCGTCGGTCATGTCGCGCACCCAGGGCACGACCTCGTCCTTCCAGGCGAGGATGTTGTTGAACACCGGCGGGCTGTCGCGCGAGACGCTGGCGGAGCCGGCGGTCATGGTCAGCGCCACACCGCCCTTTGCCCGTTCGACGTGATAGGCGCGGTAGCGCGCCTTTGGCATGCCGTCTTCCGGATAGGCGGGTTCATGCGCCGAGATGAAGATGCGGTTCTTCAGCGTCAGATGCTTGAGCTGGAAAGGTTGCAGGAGGGGATCGTTCGACATGACAGGTTCCGCTGGTTTCCGGGCCACTGTGGCCCGCGTTCAGGGCTTTGCACAACCGGAATTCTGCGGCAGACTGGCATGAGCAGCGCTTATGGCAAGGGGAGGCAGGATGGCGGGCTTCAGGCGATCGGTATCATCGTTGAGCGCGCTGGCCACGTTCGAGGCGGCGGCGCGGCTGACGGGGTTTACCCGCGCAGCCGAGGAACTGGGCGTCACGCAGGCCGCCGTGTCGCGCCAGATCAAGCTGCTGGAAACCGAACTGAACACGGTGCTGTTTGTGCGCGGACATCGCAAGGTCGACCTGACCCCGGCTGGAATCGTTCTGGCACGCGCGCTGACCGGGGCTTTCGACCAGGTGGCCGAGGCTATCGACTCAGTCAAACGTCCGACCACGTCGAACACGGTCACGGTGGGCGCGACGCTGGGATTCATGCATTTCTGGCTGCTGCCCCGGCTGCCCGGGTTTCGCGCCGCGCATCCGGACGTTCAACTCAGGCTTGTGTCGCAGGATTCGGGGTTCGACCTGCGGCGCGACGCCGTTGACCTGCTGATCCATTACGGCAAGCCCCCGTTTGACGGCGCGCGTTGCGTGGCGACCTTGGCGGAACAGGTTTTTCCGGTCGCGGCGCCGGGGTTGAGCGGGCTCGATAAGCCCCTGGACCGGGTGCCTTTGATCGGGTGCGAATGGGTGGAGCCGTCATGGCTGTCCTGGCGGCGCTGGGCCCAGATGGCGGGGTTGCCGCCCATGCAAAAGGCCAACGCGCTGCGCTTTTCGCAATATACCGACGCCATCTATGCGGCGATGGAAGGCGAAGGGGTGGCGCTGGGCTGGCAGACCCTGGTTGACCGTCATGTGCGGGATGGCCGTCTGGTCCGGTTGGGAACGTCCAGCGTCAGCCCGGAGGAAGGGCATTGCCTGCTATTGCCGACCACGCGCGTCCAGGGGCGCGGCGCGCGGCGATTGACCGAATGGCTGATCGCGGCGTTTGAGGCGCAGCAGCCATAAGTCCAGATCATTCTAGAGCGTCGATTTTCTGCGGCTTACAGGCCGCAAGGGGCCAACTACTGTCCTGCGGGGGGCTGGTTCGGCACGGGGCCGCCACCAGCATGAAATTCAGCCGATGACAGGGGTTTTCGATGTCCATTGCGCAACCTCCTACACGCAGCCGTTCGGGCCGGGCGTCGCGCCGGGCGGAGCGCGCAGTGGCAAGTGCGCATGGCGCGGTGCCCTACATCGTGCGCAACATCCCCACCTATGACGTGCTGGGCGAAGAGAACCTGCAACGGATCGAACACGCGGCGGACCGTATCCTGGCCGAGACGGGTATCGATTTCCGCGACGACGAGGAAGCCCTGGAGCTGTGGCGCAGGGCCGGGGCGCGGATCAGCGGGTTGAACGTGCGGTTCGAGCCCGGAATGCTGCGCGAGATCCTGAAGACCGCGCCTGCTCAATTCACCCAGCACGCCCGCAACCCCGCAAAATCGGTGAGGATCGGCGGAAAGAACCTGGTGTTCGCGCCATCCTATGGTTCGCCATTCGTGATGGATCTGGATCGCGGGCGGCGCTTTGGCACGCTGGAGGATTTCGAGAATTTCATCAAGCTGGGTCAATCTTCGCCCTGGCTTCATCATTCCGGTGGCACGATCTGCGAACCCACGGATATCGCCGTGAACAAGCGCCATCTGGATATGGTCTATGCGCATGTCAAATATTCGGACCGGGGGTTTCTGGGGTCGGTGACACAGGCCGACCGGGCCGAGGATTCCATCGAGATGGCGCGCATCGTCTTCGGCCGCGAGTTTGCCGATACGCATTGCGTCATCATGGGCAATTTCAACGTCAACTCGCCCTTGGTGTGGGATGGCACGATGACCAAGGGGCTGCGCGCCTATGCGCGGGCCGGGCAGGGCGTGGTGTTGGTGCCGTTCATCCTGGGCGGCGCGATGGGGCCGGTGACAACGGCGGGCGCCATTGCCCAGGCGCTGGCCGAGACGATGGCCGGGTGTGCGCTGGCGCAATTGGAACGCCCGGGCGCGCCTGTGGTGTTCGGCAATTTCCTGTCGTCGATGTCGTTGCGCTCTGGCTCGCCCACCTTTGGCACCCCGGAACCCGCCATCGGGTCCATGGTGGTCGGGCAATTGGCACGGCGGTTGAACCTGCCGCTGCGCTGCGCGGGGAATTTCAGCAACGCCAAGCTGCCGGATGCGCAGGCGATGATGGAGGGCACCATGTCGATGCTGTCGGCGGTGCAATGCGGGGCGAATTTCGTGCTGCATTCGGCGGGGTTCCTGGATGGGTTGCTGTCGATGTCGTATGAGAAATTCGTCATGGACACCGATCTGTGCGGCGCGATGCATGCCTATCTGCGCGGCGTTGTGGTGGACGACAACACGCTGGCTGTCGACGCCTTTGCCGAGGTCGGTCCAGGCAATCATTTCTTCGGTTGCCAGCACACCCTGGCCAATTATGAGACGGCGTTCTGGGACAGTGATCTGTCGGACAACGAGCCGTTCGAAAAATGGGAGGC
>CAJQNQ010000238.1 GCA_905479725.1 uncultured Paracoccaceae bacterium
CTGGCGGTTCCCGTGGCTGACCTGGCTGCCTCTGCCGCACCGCTGACGCTGGTCTTTGCCACGGCGCCGGCGGCGGTTCAGGCCGGGTTTTCGGCGCTGGCGGTGGTGGCCACCATCAACGGGGTGCTGATCCAGATGATCATGGCCTCGCGCGTGCTGTATGGCCTGGCCAGGCGCGGGCATCTTCCGGCGCGGCTGGCGACGCTGTCACCCGGGCGCCAGACGCCCAGTGTTGCCACGGCCCTGGTTGCGGTGGGCATTCTGGGCCTGGCCCTGTTTTTTCCGATCGTGCAGCTGGCCGAATGGACTTCGCTGATCGTGCTGTCGGTGTTCACGGTGGTCAATCTGTCGCTGATCGCCCTGAAATGCCGAAGCTCCGGCCCAGTATGCGGCCCAGTCGGCGGCGGCGGCGATCACTTCAGCGTTCCGCTGATCGTGCCGGTTCTTGGCGTGACAACCAGCCTGGCGCTGCTGGCGACATCGGTGCTGTAGCCCCCCCGGGATTACCTGAGCGCCACTGTGCGGCGATAGAGATCGGAAATATACGCGTCATCGATCCCCATATGCGCCAGATGGGCCTGGGTCGAGGTCAGATAGTCGAACCCGGTGCCCAGTTCGCCCTCGGCAACGGCCAGCATCCGCGCCTGCCGATCCAGCGGGATCCCGGGGCGGATGCGCTCATGCCCGTGATTGGCGACAAAGCCCAGGGCCTCCACCGGGCCCTGCGCCGTCCGAAGCGTCAACCAGGCGGGCTTGTAGGCATCGGCAATCATCTCGCGGCGAAACAGGATGAAGGATTCCGCGTCCACATCCGCCGCGGCGACCCGAAACACCAGACCCTCGCAGCCCTCGCCGGTATCCAGCGCCAGCATCAGGCCGGGCTGCTCGACGGTGCCGCGCCCGCCTTCATCCCACAGGCAGAAGCTGCGCCCAAAGCCCTGCACGCGCGCGCGGCGGACCTCGGAAAAGACCAGCGCCGGATCCCACATCAGCGAGCCATAGCCAAACACCCAAAGATCCTGATCCATGCGCCCGTTCAGCCACGCCCTGCGCCCGGCCTCGCGGTCCTCGCAGGGGGTGCGCCAGTTCGGATCGCGCCCCTGCGCGATCGAACGGGCATCGATGGCGTCCAGATCGAGCGTTCGAAACACGGACTCGGCTGCGGGCTTGATCTGCCCTTTCAGTTCCGGGTGATGGCGGTAGGGGTCTGGCTGGGTCATGGCGTATCCTGCAATTCTGCGCCAACAAAGCGCCTCTTTCGCCCGAAGTAAAGACGCCGCGCCATGTCTCGCGGGGCCGCACCTGGAGAATACGCGGGGCCCTCAGGCGTTTCGATCACCGAACCACATCCGGCGAAGCAACCCGTCCTTGCGCACGAAGTGATGATAAAGCGCCGCCAGCACATGCCCGGCGATCAGCAGCCACAAAAGCGTGGAGATGATCCCGTGCACGGTCCGTGCGGCCAGGTCGTCGAAGTTTTCGGGCAGGGGCGTGCCCGATCCGCCGAAAACGATATCGGGCAACCCCGCCGTGTTTGACATGACGATGCCTGATACGCTCATGCCGATCACCAGCAGATACAGCGCCCAATGGGCCGCGCTGGCCCCGGTATTCAGCAGACCATTGCCAATGTCCGCATGCGGGGGCTTGGCTGTGAACAGGCGCAAACCCAGGCGTCCGATCATCAGCGCCAGAATTGTCAGCCCCGACACCATGTGAAGGAGAAGGGATGTCAGTTTTGCGGGATCGTCATTGGGCGTTTCGGCCAGGACCAGCCCCCCCACGAGAAGCCCGCCAAGGATCATCAGCGCCAAAAGCCAATGCAGCACGACAAGGACGGGATGATAACGGCGGGTCATGGCTCTCTCCTGTTTTGACAGCGGTCGGAACCGGTGTAGTGATTTATCTTGCAATTGCAACTATATTCTTTGCAACCGTTGCAAAGGCATGATTTGCATGAGACAAGAGCCCATGTCCATCCCCGAACAAACCCGTCAGTCACGCCTGTCCAGCAACGGCTGGAAAATTCAGCGAATCGCCAAATGGCTTGACCGTGAAATGGACCGGCGGCTGATCGACCACGGCATAACGGTGCAGCAATTCGCCGTGATGATGACGGTGCTGGAAACCGACGGCCTGTCCCAGACGCAGATCGGCAGGCAATTCAGTGCGCCTGCCTATACGATCAGCCGGGCGATAGACCATCTGGAGCGAGCCGGGCTGCTGGACCGGCGGCCGCATCCGACATCGCGCCGCACGCATACGATCCATGCCACCGCCGCCGGGCACAAACTGAGCCCCGCACTTCTCGCCATCGTGCAAGAGGTCAACGCCGCGCTTGTCGCGCCTCTGGACACCGCCGAACGCGATCGCTTCAGCGCATTGCTGACCAAGCTTACGTGAGGCAGGATGTAGCCGCTGGCGCCAGGTCATAACTGACAGAGTATCCATCGATGAACATCGCCCATCCGAGGCTTCGCTCTGCGCGCCTGCCCATGATCGACATCATCCGCGGTATTGCGCTGATCGGTGTGGTGATCTTTCACCTGACGTTCGATCTGCAATATTTCGGCGTCCTGCCCTTTGGCACGACGGCGCAGCTTTTCTGGGTGGTCTTTGCCCGCGCGGTGGCCGGGACATTCGTGTTTCTGGCCGGGGTCAGCCTGGTCCTGGCGCATGGCTCGGGCATTCGCTGGGGGCCGTTCTGGCGCAGCACCGGGGTTGTCATCCTGGCCGCCATCGGCATCAGCGCGGTCACGTTCTTTGCCATTCCGTTCGGCTACATCTTCTTCGGCATCCTGCATATCATTGCCGTCAGCCGGATTCTGGGGCTGGCCTTTCTGCGCGCTCGGGTGTGGGTCATCGTTGCGCTGGCGCTGGCCATCTGGATCGCACCCTATCTGGTGCAGTCCCCGGCCTTCGACAGCCGCTGGCTGGCCTGGATCGGTTTCTCGCAGACTGTGCCGCTCAGCATGGATCTGGAGCCGGTGTTCCCCTGGTTTGGCCCCTTCCTGCTGGGCATGGCGCTGGCGCGGCTGGGCTGGCTTCCGACCTGGTCGCCGCCGGGCGCGGTGGCGCGGGGGCTGGCCTGGATCGGGCGGCACACGCTGATCCTTTACCTGATCCACCAGCCGATCCTGCTGACCACATTGTGGTTTATTCTTCGCCCTTGAGCGCGGCCCACAGGTCCGGGCGGCGCGCCCTGGTCAATGCCTCGGATTGCGCGCGGCGCCATTTTTCGATCTCGGCATGATTGCCCGACAGCAGGACCGGCGGAATTTCACGGCCGCGCCATTCGGCGGGGCGGGTATAGTGCGGATGCTCCAGCAGCCCGTTGGAAAAGCTTTCCTCCTCGGTCGAGGCCGCGTTGCCCAGCACACCCGGCAGCAGGCGCACCGTGGCGTCGATCACCGCCTGCGCGGCGATCTCTCCGCCGGTCATGACAAAATCGCCCAGGCTGATCTCCTCGATCGCGTAGTCTTCCAGAACGCGCTCGTCCACGCCCTCGAACCGGCCGCACAGCAGCGTGACACCGTCGCCCGCCGCCAGCCGCCGTGCCGTCGCCTGATCGAACGGGCGTCCGCGCGGCGACAGGTAGACCACCGGCCAGCGCGCCCGGTTCGGCGCGCCGCGGGCCGCCACATCCAGCGCTCGCGACAGGACATCCGCGCGCAGCACCATGCCCGCGCCGCCCCCGGCGGGGGTATCATCGACGTTGCGATGCTTGCCCTCGCCGAACGGACGCAGATCGATGGGCTCCAGCGCCCAGTGCCCCGCTTGCAGCGCCTTGCCGGTCAGGGATTCCCCCAGCACGCCGGGAAAGGCCTGTGGGACCAGCGTGATCACGCGCGCCGTCCAGGCGCCTTGCAGCACCGGCGGGTCGGCCATCAGGTCACGCGGCTGCGACGTCGGACTGACCCGCACCCGCCCATGCGAGCGGCGCGGGGCCGTGTCGTCGTCGCTCATTCCAGCAGCCCCTCGGGCGGGTCGGCGATGATCCGGCCCCCGGCCAGATCGACCGTTGGCACGACCGCGCGGGTAAAGGGAAGCAGGGCATTGCCCTGGCCCGGGCGCTGGATCTCCAGCAAATCGCCGGCACCGTGGTTCTGGATGGAGCTGACCCGGCCCAGCGTTTCGCCGCCCGCGTCCAGCACCGTCAAGCCGATCAGATCGGCATGGTAAAATTCATCGTCCGGCAGGGCAGGCAGCTTGTCACGGTCAGCATAGAGCCGCGTGCCGCGCAGCGCCTCGGCCTGGTCGCGTGTGGTGATCCCGCCCAGCCGTGCGGAAAATCCGTTGGGAATGGGCTTGCCCAGCTTCACCGAGAAACTGCGCGTGCCGTCTTCGGTGTAAAGCGGCGCGTATCGGGCGATCGCCTGTGCTTCGGCGCAGAAGCTTTTCAGCCGCACCTCGCCATGCACGCCAAAAGCCCCGGCGATGGCGCCGACGCACACCCTGTCACTGGACCTGTCTGCGCTTTTCATCATGTCGACCAAACTTGGGGCGGAAGAACCGGCAACGGCAAAGAGGGGGCGCGCGGCCCCCTCGTGCACATCTTATTCAGCGTCGGCGGGGGCTGCTGCCTTGTCGGCGCGCTGCTTGGCCCGCTCCTGGGCTTTCTTGCCCGGCACGGCCTTGTTGGGATTGCTGCGCTCGGTCCTGGCGCGCACACCGGCGGCTTCCAGGAACCGCACGACACGGTCGGTGGGCTGGGCGCCCTTGTCCAGCCATGCCTGAACGCGCTCGATATCCATCTTCACGCGGTCTTCGCTGTCCTTGGCCAGCAGCGGGTTGTAGGTGCCGACCTTTTCCAGGAAACGGCCGTCGCGCGGCATGCGGCTGTCACACACGACAATGGCGTAGAACGGGCGCTTTTTCGAGCCGCCACGGGCCAGACGGATTTTGGTAGCCATGATGTTTCTCCTTCGGATGGCTGTGCAGGCGCCCCGGCGGGGTCGCCAATTCGGTTGAAACCGGGGTTGTCAGGTTTGAAGTTGCTCGTGGTGACGGATCACTTCCGAGATGATGAAATTCAGGAATTTGCGGGCAAATTCCGGGTCGAGATCGGCCTCCTTGGCCAACCATTCCAGCCGTTCGATCTGCCGCGCCTCGCGCGCAGGGTCGGAGGGCGGCAACGCATGGGCCGCTTTCAGCTTGCCCACGGCCTGCGTCTGCACGAACCGCTCGGCCAGGGTGTAGACCAGAATCGCATCCAGCCGGTCGATGGTGTTGCGGTGTTCGGCCAGCAATTGCTGGGCGCGGATGGTATCGTCGGTCATGCGGCTTCCTTGGGGTGGCGAACTCGCGGGATTGTCTTCGTGCCAGCGCAGGGGCGCCCGGCCAGTCGAACCGGTGCGGGCGTCAACGCGGCAAAGGGGCGGAACGCGGGCGTCATTTGCGCTTGCCAAGTCCTGACAGGCCACCCGGCAAGCCGCCGGCGCCAAGCCCCGGCAAACCTCCCGTGCCACGGGCCATGGCATGCTGCGCGGCCTTCATCGCTTCGGGGTCGGCCAGCTGCTTTTGCATCGCAGCCGGATCAGCGCCGCCCTTGCCGAACATGCCTTTCATGGCCTGT
>CAJQNQ010000239.1 GCA_905479725.1 uncultured Paracoccaceae bacterium
GGCGGTCTGTGTCATGATGTCTCCTGTCAGGGCAAGCTAGTGCCGCGACCATCCCGTGGCAAGGCGCGGATGGCATTGCCCGAGCCATGCGACGGCGATAGACTGCGCGGATGGCAGTCAGACTCATTCTCCTTGGCCTGCCGCTGGTGACAGCGGCCTGTGCGCTCACCCTGCCCTTTGGTGGCGGGGATGACCCGCGCGACGCACCCGTGATCGCGGTTGTCGAGTCGCCGGGCGCAGATGTGATCCGCCCCCGCGCGCGGGCGGCTGACACGCCAACTCTGCCCCAGGAAACACCGACATCGACCGTGCCGGCCCCGCAGGCCGACGGGTTCGTGGGGGAAACCCTGGCCGGTCTGGGCGCTCCCGGCGAGGCGGGGAACTGGCTTGTGACCGGGTTGGTCGAGCGCACCCGTCCCGGGCGCGTGGTGACCGAGAGCGGGCAATCGGTATCGCTGGAGCTGCGTCCATCGGGCGCACAACCGGGCGCCGGCAGCCAGATCTCGCTGGCCGCGATGCAAACGCTGGGGTTGAATCTGGCGCAACTGGCCCCTCTGCGCGTTTACGTCGACTGACCTGCTTGCGCCAAGCTTATCCACAAAATACTGGGTTATCCACAAGATTTATCCACAATACCGTGCGAAACACGCTATTGCCTGACATTTTAATGCCTGTCATTTATCCAGATTGCAGGCAATTGGCCTTACATTACCTCGGCGTCAACCGAGCGCCCTTGCGCAAGGCGCCGCCGCGGTCTATCAGGCGCGCATCCCGCAAACCGACCGAAACCGACAGGACCCGTCCATGATCCCCCGCTATTCCCGCCCCGATATGGTCGCCAACTGGTCGCCCCGGACCAAGTTCCGCATCTGGTTCGAGATCGAGGCCCACGCCTGCGATGCTCAGGCCAAACTGGGGGTGATCCCGCAGGCAAACGCCGATGCGGTCTGGAAAGCCCGGGATGTCGAATTCGACGTGGACCGCATCGACGAGATCGAGGCCGTCACAAAGCATGACGTGATCGCCTTCCTGACCCATCTGGCCGAACATGTCGGCAGCGAACAGGCGCGGTTCGTGCATCAGGGCATGACCAGTTCGGACGTGCTGGACACCACGCTGAACGTGCTATTGGTGCGCGCCGCCGACATCCTGCTGACCGGCGTTGACCGCGTTCTGGCCGCGCTGAAAACCCGCGCGCTGGAGCACAAGAACACGGTGCGCGTGGGGCGCAGCCACGGGATTCACGCCGAACCCACGACCATGGGCCTGACCTTTGCCCGCTTTTACGCCGAAATGGACCGCAACCGGGCGCGCCTGCTGGCCGCGCGCGACGAGGTGGCGACGGGCGCGGTTTCCGGCGCGGTGGGCACCTTCGCCAATATCGACCCGGCGGTCGAGGAACATGTCTGCGCGCAACTGGGCCTGCGCCCCGAGCCAATCAGCACGCAGGTGATCCCGCGCGACCGTCACGCGCTGTATTTCGCGGTTCTGGGTGTCATCGCCTCGTCGATCGAAAACATCGCCATCGAGATCCGCCACATGCAGCGCACCGAGGTTCTGGAAGGCGCGGAATTCTTCTCGATGGGCCAGAAAGGCTCGTCAGCGATGCCGCACAAGAAGAACCCGGTCCTGACCGAGAACCTGACCGGTCTGGCCCGGCTGGTGCGCATGGCGGTCGTCCCGGCGATGGAAAATGTGGCGCTGTGGCACGAACGCGATATCTCGCATTCCTCGGTCGAACGCGCGATTGGCCCCGACGCGACTATCACGCTGGATTTTGCCCTGCACCGGCTGGCGGGCGTCATCGAGAAGATGTTGGTATTCCCGCAGAACATGTTGGATAACATGAACAAATTCCCCGGTCTGGTCATGTCGCAGCGGGTCTTGCTGGCACTGACTCAGGCCGGTGTTTCCCGCGAGGATGCCTATACCATGGTGCAGCGCAATGCCCTGAAGGTATGGGAAGAACGCGTTGATTTTCAAGAGCAATTGCTGTCCGACCCAGAGGTCGTGGCGGCATTGGGAGCAGACGGGATCAAGCAGAAATTCGACATGGCGTATCACACCAAACATGTCGATACGATCTTCAGGCGCGTGTTCGGCGACGCCTGAACCCGGCAACGATCGGGGCGGTCCGCCCCGACGCCCTCACGCCCAGTCCGGCTTTCGTTTCTGAAGAAAGGCCGTGATACCTTCATCCGTGTCGCGCAGCATCATGTTGCGCGCCATCACGTCTCCGGTGAAGGCATAGGCTTGATCCAGCGGCAGATCCATCTGCTCGTAAAACGCGCGCTTGCCGATCCGCACCGCCGCCCCCAGCTTGGCGGCCACGCTGCGGGCCAGATCCATCGCCGCCGCGTCCAGGTCGGCGGGCGCGGCGACGCGGTTGACAAGCCCCAGGGCGCGCGCCCGGTCCGCGTCGATGAACGCGCCGGTGGTCAGCATCTCGAAGGCCTGCTTGCGCGGCATCACGCGGGTCAGGGCGACCATCGGCGTCGAGCAGAACAGGCCGATATTGACCCCGTTCACCCCGAAGCGCGCATCCTGGGCCGCCACCGCCATATCACAGGTGGCCACCAGCTGGCACCCGGCCGCCGTGGCGATCCCGTGCACCTGCGCGATCACCGGCTGCGGCATTCGCGGAATCCGCTGCATCACAGCGCCGCAGCGCGCGAACAGATCGGCGAAATAGGCGGCGCCGCCATCCTCGGCCGCGCGCCCGGCCTGCATCTCGCGCAGGTCATGGCCCGCGCAAAACGCCTTGCCGGACCCGCGCAGGATCACCGCCTTGACCCCATCATCGGCGGCGACCCGGTCCAGCGTTCCGGCCAGCGCGGCCAACAGGTCATCCGACAGCGCGTTCAGCGCGCGGGGGCGGTTCAGCGTGATCACCGCGATCTGTTCCGCAACGTCACAGATAATCAATTCGTCGCTCATATTGCCCTCCGACGCCAATTTTCGTCACTCTAGGCGCACAGCGAACCGGAGGGAAGCATGAGCGTGAAACTGGATGCCGCAGATTTGAACGCCTTCATGGCGGCGCAATTCCCCCAGGTCGCGGCGCAGTTCCATGTCGAACACGTGTCCCCCATGGCGGCCGAAGTGCGCCTGAAGGTCACCGATGCCCATCTGCGCCCCGGCGGCACGATCAGCGGTCCATCGATGTTTTCGCTGGCCGACCTGGCGATGTATGCGGTGACATTGGCGATGATCGGTCCGGTGGCGCTGACCGTGACCACCAATTGCGCGATCGATTTCATGCGCAAACCGATCGCCGGGCGTGACCTGATCGGCTCGGCCCGCTTGCACAAGCTGGGCCGCACGCTGGCGGTGGGGGACGTTTTGATCCGGTCCGAGGGCTCGGACGATGTGGTCGCACGGGCCAGCCTGACCTACGCGATCCCGCCCGCGCGGTGATTGCGTTCAGTCCTTGCGCCGCACCTCGACCGTATTGCCCGTGCGCCTTGTGTCGTATCGCCCGGCCCGCTGGATCAGATCGCTCAGCTTGGCGCTGCCATAGGTGCGGCTGTCAAAATCCGGATGATTGGCCAGGATGGTTTGCCCAATCAGCCCAAGGGGAAACCATTCCTGTTCAGGATCAATAGCTTGCATCGCACTGTTAATCAACGGCGCGGCCTTCACCGGGGAGTCGCGCTTTTCATTTTGCTTCGGCTCAGCCTCGCCGATGAGGTTTTCGACAAAGATGAACCGCTTGCAGGCTTTCTTGAAGGATTCCGGGGTTTTGCGCTCGCCAATGCCGTAGACATCCAGCCCTTGCTCGCGGATCCGGCTGGCGAGGCGCGTAAAATCGCTGTCGCTGGACACCAGCACGAAACCGTCGAACCGGCCGGTGTGCAGAAGATCCATCGCGTCAATCACCAGCGCGATATCGCTGGAGTTCTTGCCCACCGTATTGGCCGGCTGGTGATGCGGCACCAGGGCCATCGAGGGCATCTTTTCGTTCCAGCCACTCATCTGCCCGCGCGAGAAGTCACCGTAAATGCGCCGCACCGACGCTTCCCCCAGGCTGGCAATCTCATCGAACACCGCTGACGCCCATCTTGGGGACGAGTTGTCCGCGTCGATGAGAACCGCCAGAAGCGGGCTTTTTTCCTTAGTCATTACAAGTCCTTGCAGTCGATATTTAACACGGCGCCTGTATATCTGGCGCCAATCATTTCCCTAGATGCGCATGCAAATCATGACGGCGCAAGTCATGATTGGACGGCTTTCTCGGCCAGATCGCGGGCGATGGCGAAGGCGCCGCGCAGTTTTTCTTTGTCACTGGACCAGTCACGCCGGATCACCACCTTGTTGTCACGGATCTTTGCCAGGTCCTTCTGCGCATGAAGAAACTCGACCAACCCCTTGGGATTGGGATATTTATCCTGATGAAACTGGATCGTTGCCCCCTGGGGGCCGGCATCCAGCCGCGCAATCTGCGCCTTGCGGCACATCGCCTTGATGCGAACAACGACCAGCAAGGTATTGACCTCTTTTGGCAATTCACCAAACCGGTCGATCAGTTCCGCGGCAAATCCTTCGAATTCGACCTTGCGCTCCAGCGTCGACAGGCGACGATACAGGCCAAGACGGACATCCAGATCCGCGACATAGGTATCGGGGATCAACACCGGCACACCCAGATTGATCTGCGGCGCCCATTGCCCGTCGCTGAGATCGGTCAACGCGCCGGATCGCAGCCTGGCGATCGTTTCCTCCAGCATCTGCTGATACAGCTCGTAACCGACCTCGTTGATATGACCGGATTGCTCCTCGCCCAGGATGTTGCCCGCGCCGCGCAGGTCCATGTCCTGGCTGGCGATGGTGAAGCCCGCGCCGAGATTGTCGATGGAGCCCAGGGTTTTCAGGCGCCGCTGGGCCTGCGGTGTCAGGGGTTGGCGCGGTCTGGTGGTCAGATAGCAATAGGCCCGCGTCTTCGAGCGTCCGACACGGCCCCGGATCTGGTAAAGCTGGGACAGGCCGAACATGTCGGCGCGGTGCACGACCATGGTGTTGGCGCGGGGAATGTCCAGGCCGGATTCAACGATGCTGGTGGCCAGAAGCACGTCATATTTCCCGTCGTAAAAGGCGTTCATGCGCGCGTCCAGATCGCCCGCCGCCATTTGCCCATGGGCAACAAGGAACGACACTTCGGGCACCTGCGTTTCCAGAAACTCCTGAATGTCAGGCAAATCGGAGACGCGAGGCACCACGTAGAAGGATTGGCCACCGCGAAACCGTTCGCGCAGCAGGGCCTCGCGTATGGTGACAGCATCGAAATCGGACACGTAGGTGCGGATCGACAGGCGATCCACCGGTGGGGTCGAGATCAGGGACAGGTCCCGCACCCCGGTCAGCGACAATTGCAAGGTGCGCGGGATCGGCGTGGCGGTCAGCGTCAGCACATGCACGTCCGATCGCATTTCCTTCAGCCTTTCCTTGTGTTGCACGCCGAAATGCTGCTCCTCGTCGATGACCATCAGGCCCAGATGGCGGAATTTCACCGCCTTGGCCAGCAACGCATGGGTGCCGATGACGATATCCACGGTGCCGTCGGTCAATCCGGCCCGCGTGGCGCTGGCTTGCTTGGCGGGCACGAAACGAGACAAATGTCTGACAACCAGGGGAAACCCTCGGAACCGCTCGGTAAACGTGTTGAAATGCTGGCGGGCGAGCAGGGTCGTCGGACAAATCACGGCAACCTGCTGGCCGGCCATCGCCGCCAGAAACGCGGCGCGCATTGCCACTTCCGTCTTGCCGAACCCCACATCGCCCACGATCAGGCGATCCATCGGACGCCCGCGGTCCAGGTCCTCCACCACATCGGCGATGGCGCTGAGCTGGTCGTCGGTTTCGGCATAGGGGAAGCGCGCCGCGAAATCCTCCCACAGACCTTCGGGCGGGGACAATGCCGGGGCCTTGCGCAATTCACGTTCCGCGGCGATGCGGATCAGCTTGTCCGCCATCTCGCGGATGCGTTGTTTCAGCCGCGCCTTTTTGGCCTGCCAGGCACCGCCGCCCAGTTTGTCCAGCAATCCGGTCTCGTGGCCGTAGCGCGAAAGCAATTCGATGTTTTCGACCGGCAGGAACAGTCGGTCGCCGCCGGCGTATTCCAGCGCCAGGCATTCATGCGGCGCGCCCATGGCGGTGACGGTTTCGAGCCCTGTGTAGCGCCCGACCCCGTGATCGACATGCACCACCAGGTCGCCAGCGGTCAGACCCTGCGC
>CAJQNQ010000240.1 GCA_905479725.1 uncultured Paracoccaceae bacterium
CATGTCGCTGGTGCCGATGCTGGTGTTACCGCTGTCGCTGGCCCTGGGGCTGGAAACCTTCCGCGCGCGCCGTCTGGTCGGGGTCTTGCTGGGCGCGACGGCCGTATTGATGCTGGTCGGGCCCGACACCAGCCTGCCGGAACCCGGCCTGTGGGTCTGGGTGCTGGTCGGGGCCATAGCGCCGCTGTTCTACGCGTTCGAAGGGATGTATGTGTCGCACGGGCCGGCCCAGCGCGCCGGCCCGTTCACGGTGCTATGGATCGGGTCGATGGTGGCGCTGGTCATCGTCTTTCCGCTGGCGGCCCTGGGCGGCGGCCTGCAATGGCCCGCCGCCGGGTTGGCGCGCGCGGAGTGGGCGATCATCGGATCCGAGGTGGTCAGCGTGCTGGGCTATGCCGGCTACATCCTGGTGCTGCGTCTGACCGGGCCTGTATTTGGCGCGCAGGTGTCGTTTGTCGTGACCGGCATGGGGGTTGTCTGGTCGATGATCCTGCTGGGAGAACGCTATTCCCTGTGGGTCTGGGGCGCGCTACTCTTGTTGTTCATGGGTCTGTTCCTGGTTCAGCCGCGCGGCGCGGTGAGGGAGGCCACCGATCATGCTTGATCTGCCCGCCACGATGCAGCCCGCGATCGCCTTGCTGATCGTCGCGGGGATGCTGATTACCTTTGTGTCCGAGAAATATCCGGTCGAGGTGGTGGCGTTGTCCGGCGCGGCACTGATGCTGTTTCTGGGCATCGTGCCCGAGGGCCAGGCGCTGGCCGTGTTCGCCAACCCCGCGCCCTGGACCATCGCCGCGATGTTCCTGATCGTCGGCGCGCTGGTGCGCACCGGCGGGCTGGATTTCCTGTCGCAGCTGGCGGTGTCACAGGCCAGCCACCGCCCCCTGGCCACGCTGATCACCCTGACCCTGACGGTGCTGTTCCTGTCGGCCTTCGTGAACAACACACCGATTGTCGTGGTGATGATCCCGATCTTCATGCAATTGGCGAAATCGATGAAGGTATCGCCATCCAAGCTGTTGATCCCGCTCAGCTATTTTTCGATCTTTGGCGGCACGATCACGCTGGTGGGCACGTCGACCAACCTGCTGGTGGACGGGGTCGCGCAGGCCGCCGGGCTTCGCCCCTTCGGCATCTTCGAGATCTCGCTGGTCGGGCTGTCGATTTCGGTCGTCGGGGTCCTTTATCTGGCCTTGATCGGCCGCTTCCTGCTGCCCGAGCGTGACAGCATGGCCGCGCTGCTGGGGGACCGGTCGGCGATGAAGTTCTTCACCGAGGTCGCGCTGCCCGAAAGATCCGCGCTGATCGGACGCAAACTGGCCGATGTCGAGGAATTCCGCCGCTCGGGCGCGCGGGTGATCGACGTGCTGCGCGGCGATGCGTCGCTGCGGCGGGCGCTGGCGGATGTGGAACTGAAATCGGGCGACCGCGTGGTTCTGCGCACCAGGATGTCGGAAATCCTGGGCCTGCAATCCAACCCCGAAGTGCAGATGGTCGAACAATTGTCCTCCGTGCAGACCTCGACAGTCGAGGTGTTGATCACGCCGGGCTGCAGGATGGTCGGGCGCTCGCTGGGGTCGATGCGCCTGCGGCGGCGCTACGGTGTCTATCCGTTGGCGGTGCACCGGCGCGCGCAGAATATCGGGCGGCAGCTGGATGATCTGGTGGTGCAGGTCGGCGATACGCTGCTGCTGGAAGGCGCGATGGCCGATATCCGCCGGCTGGCCAGCGACATGGATATGGTGGATGTGGCGCAACCCTCGGAACGCGCCTTTCGGCGCAATCACGCGCCCGTTGTGATCGGCGTTCTGGCCGGGGTTGTCGGATTGTCGGCGCTGGGCGTCGCGCCGATCCATGTCCTGGCGATGTTCGGCGTGGTTGTTGTCCTGCTGACGCGCTGCATCGACGCCGATGAGGCGTTCGGTTTCATCGACGGCCGCTTGCTGGCGTTGATCTTCGGCATGTTGATCGTCGGTGCGGGGTTGCAAAGCTCGGGCGCGGTCGAGGTGATGGTGGGGTGGGTGGCGCCCTATCTGCTGGGATTGCCGGGCTGGGCGCTGATCCTCGCCGTCTATCTGATCGCCGGCGTGCTGACCGAACTGGTGTCCAACAACGCGGTGGCGGTCATCATGACGCCGGTGGCCATCGGACTGGCGCAGACCATGGGGGTGGATGCCCGTCCGCTGGTGGTGGCGGTGATGTTCGCGGCCTCGGCGGCGTTTGCCACGCCCATCGGCTATCAGACCAACACGCTGGTTTATGGGCCCGGCGGATACCATTTCGCGGATTTCCTGCGTGTCGGTGTGCCGCTGAACCTGCTGATGGCAGCGACCGTCACCACGGTTGTGCCCTTTCTGTGGCCATTGTGACTACGGGGCAGGCCGAATGGCCCTTGATTTCCGGTGGCCCGGGCGGCAAGGCTGATTTCATGAACGCGTTAAATAGATTGACCCCCGTCAAGGGCCAGAACCCGGTTGCCGGGGTGGGCTGGATGGTGCTGTCCGGGCTGTGCTTCGTTGCCCTGACGGCCGTGGTCAAATACATGGCCGCGGATATCCCGGCGGCGCAATCGGCCTTCCTGCGGTATGCGGCGGGGCTGATCTTTGTCGGTCCGATGCTGTATTCGGTGCGCAAGGAGCGCATGGACGCTCAAACGCTGCGGGCCTTCGGCTACCGCGGGCTGGTGCACACCCAGGCGGTGATGATGTGGTTCTATGCCATGACCCGGATCCCGTTGGCCGAGGTGTCTGCGATGGGGTATCTGAGCCCGATCTATGTCAGCATCGGCGCCGCGCTGTTTCTGGGCGAGGCACTGCGCCTGCGCCGGATCTTCGCCATCGCCGTGGCCATTCTGGGCGCGCTGATTATCCTGCGCCCGGGGCTGCGCGAGTTGAACAGCGGCCATCTGGCCATGCTGTTCACCGCGATGTTCTTCGCCGTCTCCTACCTGCTGGCCAAGCGTGTGTCGGACACGGCTTCGCCCACCATGGTGGTGTCCATGTTGTCGATCACCGTGACCGTCGGCCTTGCCCCCTTTGCCTACGCGGTCTGGGAGCCGGTGACCGGGACCGAAGTGCTGTGGTTCGCGCTGATTGCCGCCTTCGCCACGCTGGGCCACTACCTGATGACCTTTGCCTTTGCCGCCGCGCCGATCACCGTGACCCAGCCGGTGACGGCGCTGCAACTGGTCTGGGCAGTGGCGATCGGCGCGATCTTCTTTGCCGAACCGGTGGATCCGTGGGTTATTCTGGGCGGGGCGCTTGTGGTTTCGGCGGTGGTGTTCATCGCCATGCGCGAGCACCGCCTGAGGAAGGAGGGACGGTTGTGATCCGTATGCTGGTGTTCTTGCTGGCGTTCTTGCTGACCGTTGCCCAACCTGCGAACGCCTGTGAGCTGCCCGATACCGTGTCATCCCTGCGGCAGGAGTTGCTGAGCCTGACCAATGAAACGCGGGTGGCGGCCGGTCTTGTGGCCCTGGCGCGCGATCCGAGACTGGAGGAGGCGGCACAGAGCCAGGCTTGCCGCACCGCGCAACGCGAGCGCCTCAGCCACAGGGGGAGCTGGCTTGCGGGGCTTGGGCGCCGCCTGCGCCGCGTGGCGTATCGCTATGCGATGGCCGCCGAGAATCTGGCCGAGGGCCAGCGCAGCGCGACCGAGGTGCACGCGGGATGGCTGTCATCACCCGGCCACCGGGTCAACACGCTGGACCCACGGGCGCGCGAGGCCGGATTTGGTGTCGCCGTGGCGGAGAACGGGCGCCTGCACTGGGCGATGATCGTCGCCGCGCCGCGCCAGGACTAGGCGCGCAACCGGGCGGACCACCGGCGAGGGCGCTTCGTCGTCCGATGCGAAGCGTTCAGTCCGTATCCGCGCCGCGCCCGCGTTCGGTAACCAGCGCCGCGACGGCGGAGGCATCGGTCAGCATCCCCACGACATGCCCGTTCTCGGTCAGCATCACCTTGCCCCGGGCCTCGGCCAGCTGCGCCATGGCCTCGTGCAGCGGGGTGTCGGCCGGCCGCGTCAGCCCGGTCGGCGCCGGGCGCGGGGCGGGCACCATGGCGTCGCGCGCGGACAGCACGCCCAGCGGGTTCATGTGCGCGACGAAATCGGCCACGTAATCGTCGGCGGGGGCGGTGTAGATCTGCGAAGGCGTGCCACACTGGATGATGCGGCCGCCCTCCATGATGGCGATGCGGTTGCCCAGCTTGAACGCTTCGTCCAGGTCATGGCTGACAAAGATGATCGTCCGCTGAAGTCTGGCCTGAAGGTCCAGAAGTTCGTCTTGCAGCCGCGAGCGGATCAGCGGGTCCAGCGCGCTGAACGGCTCGTCCATCAGCAGGATGGGGGCGTCGGTGGCAAAGGCGCGCGCCAGCCCGACCCGCTGCTGCATCCCGCCCGACAGTTCTGCAACCCTGCGATCAGCCCATTGCGACAGGCCGACCAGCTCCAGCTGCTCGTCGATCTTCTTGCGCCGCGCGCGCGCGCGCATGCCCGCCAGTTCAAGGCCCAGCCCGACATTGTCGCGCACGCTGCGCCAGGGCAGCAGGCCGAATTGCTGGAACACCATCGCCACATTCTTCGTGCGCAACTGGCGCAATTGCCTGGCGCCGGCCTTGGGCACGCTGACCATCCGCGAGCCGTCATTGACCAGCACATCGCCCTGAACGATCGGATTGAGCCCGTTCACCGCGCGCAGCAGCGTTGACTTGCCCGAGCCCGACAGCCCCATCAGCACCAGGATTTCGCCCTCGGCCACGTCCAGCGAACAATCATGCACACCCAGAACCTGCCCGGTGGCCTTCTGGATATCGCTGCGCGACTGGCCGGTTTCCATCAAGGGCAGGGCCTTGTAGGGGTTGTCGCCAAAGACGATGGAGACATTCCTGAAGGACACGGCGATGTCCTGCGCGGGCTTGGTGTCCCCACCCGGTGTCGTTGCAAGCGTGGTGCCGTTGCCATTGTCGGTATCGGTATCGGTGTCGGCGCTCATGTCTTGCCCTCCACCCGCAGCATCCGGTCCAGCATGATGGCGACCGCGACGATCACCGCGCCCGATTCAAAGCCGAGTGTCGCGTTGACCGTGTTCAGCGCGCGCACCACCGGCACGCCCAGCCCGGGCGCGCCGACCAGCCCGGCGATGACCACCATCGACAGCGACAGCATGATCGTCTGG